>NZ_JAHCZD010000008.1:0-93767 GCF_018501175.1 Campylobacter sp. 2018MI10
TATGCTTTAAGTTAAGGCAAATGCAAGTGCCGTTGTTTTAAATGTTTAAGCACTTTTTAAATACTCATTTTAAACTAAATATCAAATATGCTTTAAGTTAAGGCAAATGCAAGTGCCGTTGTTTTAAATGTTTAAGCACTTTTTAAATACTCATTTTAAACTAAATATCAAATATGCTTTAAGTTAAGGCAAATGCAAGTGCCGTTGTTTTAAGTGTAGTGTTTTTTATATATTTTGAATTTGGTTTGTATAAAAGGTTTTAGTTTATAAAACAAGAAAATTATTATTCTTGTTTTTTGCTCTGGTATTTTGCTAATTCACTTTTTTGCATTTTTAATATATGTTCATCTGTTACTAGAACATAAAAAATACCTTCAAATACGCATACTTCTCTTATATATGCTTTTACTAAAACTTCTCTTTTTTTACTATTATCAAATTTAGCAGTTGCTTCAAAAGATATAATATCCCCTATTTTAGCCGGCGCAAAAAAACTAGTTCTTGAGCCTATAACACAGGTATTTTTTTTGTTAATTGCTACTTGTGCAACATAAGCTCCTGCAGAATATATAAAACCATTATGCGCTAAACCTTCAGAATCTGAAATTAATTCAGATGTTATTTTTAATTGCAGATTTGCTTTATTTTCATCTGTTTCGGTAATGTTGCCACAAATTTCTGTATTTATTGTAGGGCAAGCTTCAACATTGATTTTAATCTCTGTAGAATTTTCTTCTATATCATTTTTTTCTTCAGCCATTTTATACCTTTAATTTTATATATATTCTTTTTGGTGCAGGATAACCTTCTTTTGTAAAATCATCATCTTCTAAAAAATCTTCCAAGCTATATCCATCAATCCAATCTGTTTTCCTTTGCTCTTCTATTGTTGTTTTAGAAGTTGCTAGTATTTCAAATTCTTTAAAATTAGCTTTTTTACACCAATTTTGCAATGCTTTAATACTTGGTATAAAATATACATTAGACATTTTTGCATAACTTGTATCTGGAACTAAAGCAAAAGGTTGTTCGCTATCAAAATAAATAGTATCTAAGAATACAATCCCATTAGTGTTTAGACTTTGTTTTAATTGTTTTAGCATTTGCACTGGGTCGCTTCTGTGATAAATCACCCCTAAGCAAAAAATTACATCAAATTTATGATTGTAGCTTGGTAAATCAGCTACCCCTAATCTCTCAAATACAATATTTGTTTTAAATAAGGAATTTAAAAAAGTAAATTGCTCATAGCACCTTTGAGAAGGGTCAAATCCGACAATCTTAGTTGGTCTAAATTCTTGCATTCTAAACATATAATAACCATTATTGCACCCAACATCAGCCACTATTTTATTCTCAATACAACCAATATGCTTTTTTAAAATATTATATTTTATATTGCTTTTCCACTCACTATCTATAAAAATATTATTTATTTTAAAAGGCCCTTTTCTCCAAGGTTTAAGGCTTTTTGCTTTAATTAATAAATCTTCTTCATTTAATGTATCATCATAAATTTCAACAATATCATCAAAAATAACTTTCATTATCCCTCATGCCCTAAAATTTTTGCTGTTAAATCTATAAAAACATCATTTAGCATTTCATTTAGCAAAGCATCATTATTAAATATAAATTCTTCAACTTGTGTATAGTCTATATTTTGCTTTTCTAATAATAATTTTAATGCTAAAAATTCTTTACTATGCGTTACTATAGTATTTTGAACTGCACCTCTTGGTGCGTTTTGTAATACATCTATTAGTTTTTCTTCTGGTGTGGTCTCAAATAATTTATCAAAATCATCCATTTTAATTCTCCAATAACTTATTTAAATAAAAATATATTTTAACTAAATAAATTATCATACAATTGATTTTTATGTTTTGTTTTTTTGTATTGATTTTGCTTTTTTATTTTCTCTAGAGTATTAAATTTGCTAATTAATTCAAATCTGTCTAATTGAGAAAAACAGCATAAATTCACAAAATTTTCTAATTCTTTTGAATATGTAGAATCAAGATAAACAGGCTCACATTTATTTAGTAATTTTAAATTCTGCTCTATACTAGATGCGAAAATACCATCTGAAAAATCTTCTTTTTTTAAGGCTAAAGCAAAGCGATTAGCAGCTTTTTCTAAAGCTCTTAAGTATTTTACACGCTTTGCTTTATCGTTCATAATTATTTATTAGCTCTTTCTATATACTCGCCTCTTTGAGTATCTACTCTAATAACTTCCCCTTCTAATACATGGAAAGGTATTTGAACAACTGCACCACTTTCTAAAGTAGCTGGCTTTTTATTAGAGCCTTGTGTGTCACCCTTGAAATTCGGTTGAGTTTCAACTATTTTTAGTTCAACAACTTGCGGAACTTCAACGCCTATTGCTTTTCCGTTATGGAATAATACGCTTACATTCATACCATCAATCATCCATTTTCTACTTTCACCAACATCTTCTTCTGTTATAGCTACTTGCTCATAAGTCTCATTATCCATAAATTGGCAAAATTCTCCATCATCATATAAATATTGCATTTCTTTTTCTACTAAGTTAGGAGATTCACATTTATCACCTGCGTGGAAAGTTTTTTCTAAAACCTTACCATTTATGAAAGATTTTATTTTTATTCTTACGAAAGCAGGACCTTTACCTGGCTTTACATGTTGATATTCCACTATTTTATAAGGAACACCTTCTATTTCTATTTTTAAACCCTTTTTTAAATCACCCATTGAATAAGATGCCATTTTGTTAATCCTTTAAAATTAAATTAAATCCAAATTTCTTCAAAATCAGAATTGATATTATAGTTTTTTAAACTATCTATAAGGTAATGTAATAAAGAAATATTGTTAGTATCTATGACTATCTGAGAATATTTTTTATTATTAATTAAAAAATATTTCAAATTTAAATTAGATATAGTTTGTTTTACACAAAACAAAGAATAATTATCGTTTTTATCTATATTTAATTTAAAAAATTTCTTTTTACTTAAATTACCTGTATCTTGTAATTCAAAATGAACATAAAGTTCATTTGATATTGGGTAAGAATCTCCCAATTCATCTTTAGCTAATTTAGCATACCACTCATTATTTGATATTTTATTTTTAATAATTTCAATATTTTCATCAATAATTTTAGAAATCTGCAAATCTTTATAATTTGCAGATTTTATTAATAGCATTAAAACCAATACTAAAATAAAAAAAATTATTCCAAATATAAAATATAACGAGTGTTGTTTCATTACTATTGTAATTGATCTTTAATTATATCACCTATTGTAATTTTATCATCAGAATTAAATTTTTCTAAATCTTCACGAGTTTTAATTAAATTTAATTTTTTTATACTTAAGCGAATTTTACCATTTCTAGTGAAAATTAAAGCTCCTTCAATTTCATCTCCAATATTAGGCTTAACTTCTCCTAAATCTTCATTTTTAATTAAAGCTTCAACTTTATCATTTACTTTAACGAACACTCCAAAGTCTTTAATATCGCTTACAATACCTTTAATAACATCACCTAATCTATGTTCTTTAGCAAATAATGAACTAGGACTTTCTTCTAAATGTTTAACACTTAAAGAAATTTTTTGGTTTTCACTATCAATTTTTCTAATTTTAACTTTTACTTTATCCCCTACTTTATAAACTTTTTTGCAAGTTTCATTTTCAGTCCAAGATATATCATCATTTAATAATAAACCTTCAATATTGTCAATTTTAACAAAAGCTCCAAAATTTGTAATAGTGCTAATCTCGCCTTCAACAATATCTCCTGCTTTAAATTTCTCATTAAAGCCATCAAAAGGTTTTGGAAGTAAATTTTTAAGAGATACTCTTAAACGGCGTTTTTCATAATCTATTTCAATTACTTCAACATCAATTTCTTGACCTTCTTTTAAATAATCTCTTGGATTTTTAACATTTTTATCCCAAGAAATTTCACTTATATGTAAAAATCCTTCAATATCATTTCCTAAATCTACAAAAGCTCCATAATTTTCAATATTAGAAACTACTACTTTTAAAATATCTCCAATTTCTAAGCTATCTTTAATTTCATCCCAAGGGTCACTTAAAGCTGCTTTGATTGATAAAGAAATATGTTTTTTCTCTTCATCATATCCTACAATTTTTACTAAAACTTTATCCCCTTCTTTGTATAAAGTACTAGGATTTACAGGACCTTTATAAGATATTTCGCTATAATGAACTAAGCCATCAACTCCACCAATATCAACAAACATTCCATAGCTTGTAAGTTTTCTAACAACACCTTCTTTAAGTTCTGAATCGTTGATTATATTATTAATTAATTCTTTTTTCTTTTTGCGGTCTTCTTCGTTTGCTTTTCTTTTTGACACAACTATACTTTGTGTTTCTTCGTCAATTTTTAATATTTTAACTTTAATTTTTTTATTCATTAAAGTATTAATTTCTTTATGAGAGCATTGTGATTTTGGTAAGAAAAATTCTACTTCATTATTATCTACTGCAACAAAACCACCACGATTTTTTCCTATGATTTTTACTTCAAAAGTATCGTTATTGTCTTCATTATAGTTTTTAATAAATTCAACTACTTTTTCTTTACGAAGTGCTTTTTTGTATGATAATAAACGGCGTCCATTATAACTACCTACAACTGTTACCTTAATAACATCATCAACATTAAACAATAGCTTATCATCTTTTGTGATTTCACTAATATTTAAAACACCTTCTGATTTATCTTGTATATCAACAAATACTTCGTCGCCTTCAATTTTAATAATTTTTCCATCAATTACTGAAATATTTTCAGGATTTTTTTCGCTTTCAAACTCATCTAACATTGCCGCGAAATCAATGTTTTCTAAATCTTCTAAATTGTTATGAGCTCCATTTAACTTAGCCATTTTGGTCCTTTTGTAATAAAATTAATCAAATTAAGAAATGATTGTGCCCTATTCTATCACTATTTCACTTATGACTATTTAATATTAAGTAAAATTTTCTATTTTTTTAACAACTTTATCAATAATCCATTCAGGTGTGCTAGCTCCTGCACTAATTCCGCATAGATTTTTATCCTTAAACCAATTAAAATCTAATTCATTTTCATTTTCAATTAAATAACTATCTTTGCAATGCTCTTTTGCTATTAAAAATAATTGCTTTGTATTTGAGCTATTTTTACCGCCAACAATTATCATAACATCACTTTTCATTGCAAGAATTTTAATAGCTTCTTGGTTTTTAAATGTTGCATCGCAAATTGTATTAAAAACTCTTACTTCTTTTACTTTTAACATTAAAAAATTAGCTATTTGCATAAATTTTTCTACTTTTTTTGTAGTTTGACTTACTAAAGCTACTTTATTTTTAAACTTAATATCTATCAGTTCTTTTTCATCTAAAACTACATAATTATTAGTAGTAGCATAACTTCTTACGCTTTTTACTTCTGGATGATTGCTATCACCAAAAATAACAATTTCATACCCTTCGTTGCTCATTTTTTCCACAATTTCTTGTGGCTTTTTAACGAAAGGGCAAGTTGCGTCTATAATTTCTCTACCACTTTCTTTTAATATGTCTAAGTCTTGTTTTGTTATTCCATGCGTTCTTATAATAGCCTTTTTCTCATCATTTAATTCTGTTATATCATTAATAGTCTTTACATTAAAATCGTTCTTTAATCTTGATATTTCATCATTATTGTGAATTAATGGCCCAATGGTGGCTGCATCTTTAGTCTTCTCTGCTTGTTTGATAGCTCTTTTAACTCCAAAACAAAATCCGTAACTTTTAGCTAATTCTATTTTCATATTTTATTGTCTTTCAAATAAAGATAAAATTTCATAAAAATTTGTAAAAGAAGCATCTACACATTCAACATTGTCAATTTCTATTTCATAATCTTTAGCTAGCAAAGAAAAACTCATAGCTATTCTGTGGTCTGCAAAACTTTTTAGCATTACATTATTATTTTTTATACTTTTTCCAACAACCATAAATCCATCTTCAAATTCTTCGTATTCAACACCTAAAATTGAATAATTTTCAAGGACAGCCTTTATTCTATCGCTTTCTTTTACTCTTAATTCTTTTGCATTTTTGACAATAGAATTTCCTTCAGCATATAAAAATGCTATTGATAATGCTGGTATTTCATCAATTAGCCAAGAAATATTTTCACTAACTTCAACAGCCTTTAATTTAGAACTTTTTATAGTAATGGTTCCTATATTTTCATAATCATTTTTCTCTATTTGATATGTAATATTTGCCCCCATTTTTTCAAGAATTTTAAATGCTTCAATTCTAGTTTTATTTAAAAGCATATTTTTTAAAACTAGAGTGGAATTATCACTGATAGCACATAAAACAGCAAAGAAAAATGCAGAAGAAGGGTCATTTGGAACTTCTATTTCATACGATTGTAATTTATCTTGTAATGGTTTTACTTCTATTTTAGAACCATCTGTTTTTATTGGTGCTTTTATCATTTTTAATAAATTTTCTGAATGGTCTCTGCTTAATTCGCTTTCGTATATTTCGCAACCATTACTCAATAATCCAGCTAATATTAATGCAGTTTTTACTTGTGCTGATTTTAGAGTATTTTCAAAAGTAAAATAATCTATTTTCTTTCCCCTAATTGCTAAAGGAGCATAATTTGCCCCTTCTCTACCATCAATTTTAGCCCCTAGTTTATTAAGTATATCGCTTACTCTTTTCATAGGTCTTTTGTTTAAATATTCATCTCCGCTTAAAACAAAAAAACCATCTTGACTAGCTAAAAAACCAATTAAAAGTCTCATTAGTGTCCCAGAATTTCCACAATCTAAAACTACATTAGGAGATTTGATAGCATTAGGCGGTGTTATAACTAATTCATTTTTATCTTCATATATTTTTATTGTAGCACCTAAATTTCTTACAACTTCTAAAGTATGTAGGCAATCTTGTGCGTAAAGATAATTTTTAACCTTACACTCCCCATTAGTTAATAAAGAAAATAAAGCAGCTCTATGAGAGATAGATTTATCTGCAGCTATATTTTCCAAAACTAAATCAAATTGTTTATTTAATGCTTTTATTTTCATCTTAATTTTAATCCTATTTTATCTAATTCACTAATAATTTCATTCATTTCATTATTTATATCATCATTTTTTAATACTTTTTCATCATCAACAAATGAAAAACTTATACTTAAACTTTCATAATCTTTTAAGCTTTCATCTTGATATAAATCTACTATTTTAAAATCTTTTAAATTCTTAATGTTTAATTTATTTATAGTTGATTTTATAACCGAATAATCATAATTTTTAGGCACTAAAATACTTAAATCTCTAGTTGTTCCTTGGAATTTTGAATAAGCTTTTGCTTGTATAAAATCATACTCTAAAGCATTAAAATCAATTTCGCATAAATAAGTAACCGGTAATTCTAATTCATTTTCTAAATGTAAATCTAATCTTCCAACTACCCCTATTTTTTGATTGTTTTTATAAATATCAGCTCTTTCAAATTCGCTAAATAAATGATAATCACTAGATTTTAATTGGAAATCCTTTAATATTGTTTTTAATTCATTTAAGAATGTGAAAAAATCAACATTTTTAGGTTTTGCATGATTTTTTAAATTTGCATTTTCACTTAAGCCAGAGCTAATTAAAGCAAATTTTTTATTTTCTTGTCCGTTTTCATCAAATACACTACCAATTTCAAATAATTTTACTGATTTTCTTGAATTATTAAAATTAAAACTAGCTTGTTTTAAAAGTGTGCTAATGATAGAGCTTCTTAGCGTATTCATTTCATTTGTGATTGGGTTTATAATTTCATTTTTGATATATTTTAAATTTAATTTTTCTAAAAATTCTTTGCTATCAAAAACATAGCCAATACTTTCAAAATATCCACACATTAAAGCTCTATTTCTTAATTCAAGAGATTTTTTATATTTTAAATAAGTGTTGTTTGTTCTGTTTAATTCATAAAAATCAAGTGGTTTAGGCTTAATATTATCAATGCCAATCATTCTTACTATTTCTTCACAAATATCAGCAGAATTATTAATATCATGTCTATAAAATGGAACTTTTAAATATAGATTATCTTCAGCAATACTTAATTCAAACCCTAATCTTTTTAAAATTTTCACAACATCATTTTTTTCGCAAGACTGACCTATCATATTTTCAAGCTCACTAATATTACAATTAATTGATATTTTTTCTTTGCTTGGGGTATTTTGACAAGAACTACCATAAATTTTAATGTTTTTATTAAGTTGTAACAAATTAAATAAATAATCAATTCCTATATTAAGCTCTGGTTCGCTACCCCTAAAACTTCTATAAATATCTGTATTTTTATAATTTTTATGGGTATTTGCGATTATTTTAGGATTTACATAATTTGCAATTATGATTATTTTTTTACTATCTTTATCTATTTTAAATTCTTCATTTTGTGTAATTCCAGCAATTGCTAATTCTTTATCTTTATACTTAATAACAAATTCTTTGTTTTCTTTGGTTTTTACATCTAAACTTATTTGCTCGCATTCATTACATAATTTACTTAAATCAACTGCATTAAATAATACCCCGCTTGCATGTGTTGTATAAGATAATAAGTTTTCTATAGCATTATCTTTTAATTCTTCAATACTAGCTAATCTTAATTTAACCTTTAAAGTATTTTCAATATTATTTAATAATTCTATTGCTTTTATATTTAAATTACCATCAATTCCATCACTAAAATGAACATTTAAAATTCTTCTAATACCTTCTGCATTATCAATATCTTTAAAAGGTTTCTTTTCTTTTAAATTAATATCTAATGCTGCACTTAAATCTCTTGCTATACCATTAATACTTAAGCAATCCCCACGATTAGGAGTTAGCTCAATTTCAATTAATTCATCATTAAATAAAGGATATTCGCATAATTCTTTACCTAAAGTAAGTTCGCCTATACTACTATCTAAAACCATAATGCCATCATTTATTTTAGCAAATCCAAGTTCAGTTGATGAGCATATCATTCCATTGCTCTCAACCCCACGCAATTTAGCTTTTTTAATAGTAATATCACCAATTTGTGCACCTTCTAAACTAACTGCTACAAATTGCCCTGCTTCAACATTTTTAGCTCCACATACGATTTGTAAAACTTCATTACCAACATCTACTTGGCAAATGCTTAATTTTTCAGCATCAGGGTGCTTTTCTTTACTCATTACTTTTGCAACTACAACTTTTTTAGGAGCTATAATTGTAGTTACTCCATCAACTTCTAAACCTATGCTATTTAAAGTTTTTACTAATTCATCTGTGCTAATATTTTTTAAGTCTATAAATTCATTTAACCAATTCTTACTAATTATCATTTAAATTGCTCCAATAATCTTAAATCTCCTTCAAATAATGACCTTAAATCAGGTATTTTATGAAGTAGCATTGCAAATCGCTCAACTCCTAAACCAAAAGCATATCCGCTAACATTTTTATAGCCAACATTTTTAAATACATTTGGATGAACCATACCACAACCCATAACTTCAATAAAGCCAGTTTGCTTACAAATTCTACAACCACAACCGCCGCAGAATACACAAGATATATCAACTTCTGCACTAGGCTCTGTGAATGGGAAAAAGCTTGGACGAAATCTAACTTTTACATCTCCGAACATATATCTTAAAAATTCTTCTAAAACATATTTTAAATTAGCAAAAGATATTTTATCCCCATCTTCAACCACAAGCATTTCTATTTGATGAAACATAGGAGTGTGTGTAATATCAAAATCTCTTCTAAATACGGCACCAGGTGCAATCATTCTAATAGGTGGATTTTGTTTTTTCATAGTTCTTATTTGCACCGGACTTGTTTGAGTTCTAAGTAGTAATTTATCTATAAAATAAAAAGTATCTTGCATATCTCTAGCAGGATGTGATTTAGGTAAATTTAAAGCTTCAAAATTATGAAAGTCGTCTTCAATCAACGGACCTTCTTCAAGACTAAAATTTTGTCTTAAAAAATAATCAATTATCTTATCCATTGTGCTCATTACAGGATGAAGAGCACCAGAATTTGAACGCTCATCAAAATAAGCAAAATTGAAAGCATCTTTTTTAGCTTTTGCTTTTATAAATTCATCTTTTAAATATTTTTGCTTTTGAATAAATTTATCATTAAATTCATCTCTTAATTTATTTAAAATTTCTGCTTTTTGTTTTTTTTCATCACCTTCTAAGTCTTTTAACTTAGCAAATTCACTTGTTAAATAACCTTTTTTACCAAGAATTTGCACCTTTATTTGCTCTAATTCTTCAAGCGAAGAACAATTATCTAAACTAATTAAAATATCTTCCAAGAGTTAGCCTTTTTATTGATTTTTTACAATTTTAGTGTAAATTACATAAATAAACGATTAAGACTATTAAAAAAAGGAAAGAAAATGAGCGATTTAAATGTTTTTGAAAGAATTGTAATAGGCGAACTCCCATCTAGTAAAGTTTTAGAAAATGATGAATTTTTAGCATTTCACGATATAGATCCAAAAGCTCCTGTTCATATATTAATAATTCCTAAAAAAAGATTTGTAAGTTTTCAAGAAGTTGACGGTGCTACAATGGCAAAAATGACAGATTTTATTCACGAAGTTGCAAAATTATTAGGACTTGATAAAAGCGGATATAAATTACTTACTAATGTAGGTGCTGATGCAGGACAAGAAGTGTTTCATTTACATTTTCATATGCTAGGTGGATTAAAACTATTTATCCCAAAAGTTGAAGAAAATAAAGAAGCATTATTTTAATTTAACTTCCTAGCATTTAGCTAGGAATGTTTTAATATTCTAAATCAGGTTTGATTGTTTTAGAAGTTGAAGCAGGTAAGCTAGGATATGTAATATCAGGCATTTTACCTGTTAGTGATTTTAAGAATGTAATTATTAATTGTGATTCTTCATCATTTATTTCTATTCCTAATTGGATTTTTCCCATTAATTTAACAGCTTCATCTAATTCCCAAATAGCACCATTATGATAATAAGGTGCGGTTAATTCAATGTTTCTTAATGTAGGAGCTTTAATTAAACCATCGCTATCTCCTTTAAAATCACCTATATTTGCATATTTATATTTATTAGCTACTTCAAATGCTTGTAGTGTCCCACCAAGATTAATACCTGTATGACAAGCAGTGCAACCTTTATCTATAAATAGTTTTAATCCTTGTTTTTCTTCTTTACTTAAAGCTTTTTCATTACCATTTAAAAATTCATCAAATCTTGATGGAGTTATTAAGGTTCTTTCAAAAATACCAATACTTGTAGCAATTAAATCAAAATCAATTTTTTTATCTCCATAAGCTTTTTTAAAATCATTAACATATTCAGGAATTGAAGTAATTTTGCTCACAACTTCACTTGGTATAGCTGCCATTTCTACTGATGATTGAATAGGCCCTTTTGCTTGGTCTTGTAAATGACCTGAACGACCATCCCAAAATTGTGAAGAATTAAATACAGAATTATAAACCGTTGGAGAGTTTAGATGATGCGGATTAGGAGACCATTTATGCCCTGTACTTGCTGGAACTCCATCAGTTCCACCTAAACCTAAATTATGACAGGTATTACAAGATATAATTCCACTTTTTGAAATTCTTGGGTCAAAATATAGTTTTTTACCAAGTTCAACTCTTTCTTTAGTGGTAGGATATTCTACATAATCAGGTGCATATTGTTTAATTAATTCTTCTAATTTGGCTTTATCGCTAGGTATAGCAACCAAACCTGCTTCTTTTGCTTCATCAATTAAACTAGCAGCATTTAAACCTACTAATAAACTTAAAGATAACATAATTTTTTTCATTATTTTCTCCTTTTAATTAAAGTAAAAAGATTATAAAGTTTTTTAGATAATAAAAAATATTATTTATATAAAATTTTATAGTTTTATAATTTATTTTTTGATAAAAAATATTATTTAATTCATCAATATGCTTTGTGTAAAAATTAAAACAAATATCGTAATAATAGTGTTTTGAATAGCTAGAAAATAGAATTAGATTGTAAATAAAGTAAATATAGAAATAGAATAATTTTAGGTCTTAATGAAAAGACCTAAAATATTAAATTAAGATTTTTTTAGTGCTCTAATTTTTGCACTTAAGCTAAATAGTCTTATAAATCCTGCTGCATCAAATTGATTATAAACTTCATCTTCGCTAAAAGTTGCAAAATCTTTATCATAAAGACTATTAGGAGAGCTTTTACTCATTGCATTGCAATTGCCTTTATATAATTCTATAATTATTTCTCCATTTAAATCTTTGCTAAATTCATTAATCGCAGCACTAATAGCAGTTCTTGTAGGGCAAAACCACTTACCATCATACACTAAATAGCTCATTTCAAGTCCTAACATAGCTCTTAATTTTAAGCTATCTCTATCAAGAACGATTTGCTCTAACGCTCTTAAAGCAGTATTTATAATTGTTCCGCCAGGTGTTTCATAGCATCCCCTTGATTTCATTCCCACAAGCCTATTTTCCACAATATCAATCCTACCAACTCCGTGTTTTGCCCCTATTTCATTAAGTTTATTTAACGCTTCGTAAGGACTTAGGCTAATATCATTTACTTTTGTAACCACACCTTTTTCAATGCTTAATTTTACTAATTCAGCTTCATTAGGAGCGATTTTTGGATTTACACTTAGACAAAAACAATCTTCATTATTAAAAGTTGTTGTGTCTTCTAAAACTCCACCTTCAGTTGAAATATGCCAAGCGTTTGCATCTTTACTATAGATTTTTTCTTTACTCGCTGTTGTTTTAATATTTTTTAACGCTAAAAAATCAAGCAAATCTTCTCTTGATTTCATATTCCAAATTCTCCAAGGAGCTATAACTTCTAACTTAGGTGCTAGTGCGTTTATAGTGTATTCAAATCTTACTTGGTCATTTCCTTTTCCTGTAGCTCCATGTGCGATAGCATCAGCATTAATGCTTATTGCATAATCAACTAAAGCCTTAGCAATTACCGGTCTTGCCATTGAAGTGCCTAGTAAATATGTGCCTTCATATAATGCCCCGCTTAAAATTGTAGGATATATATAGTTTTTAACAAAATCTTCTTTTAAATCAACTACCACACAATCTTTTGCCCCTGAATTAAATGCCTTTTGTTTAACATCTACTAATTCATTTTTATCTTGACCCACATCAGCTACTAAAGCATACACTTCACAATCATAATTTTCTTTAAGCCAAGGAATAATTGCTGAAGTATCAAGACCCCCGCTATAAGCTAAAACAATTTTTTTCATACTTTCTCCTTAATTATCTAAATCGTATTTTTGTAATAATTTTACATAAGTTCCGTTGTCTTTTAGAATTTTTAAGGCATTATTAAAATCATCTTTTAATTTTGTATTACCTTTAGCAAATGCAAAACTCACTCCATCACCTAAAATTGGTGTTTTAGCAAATACGCTAAGTTCAGGATAAGTATTAATATAGCCTTTAGCCACAGCAGCGTCTAATACAAAACCATCTATTTTTTTATTAACCGTTGCTAAAACAAAAACTATTAATTCAGAATTTAAATATGGTTTTACGCCTTTAATTTTACTAACTTCATCAGCTTGTAAAGTGCCTAATTGAGCTCCTAATTTTGCTCCTTTTGATAAATCTTCTAAAGAATTTATATTAGTATTTTCTTTTAATTTAACATAATAATTTACCCCGTTATAATATGAATTAGAAAAATCAACACTTTTTGCTCTTTGTGGGGTTTCGTTCATTCCAGAAGCTATAACATCAATTTTCCCTGCTTTTAAAGCATTGATTAAACCATCAAATTCAATAGCAACAAATTCAACTTTAATATCTAGTATTTTTGCTATTTCTTCCACTAAATCCATATCAAATCCAACAATTTTACCATCTTTCATATATTCAAATGGTGCATAACCTGGAGATGTTCCTACTTTTAAAATATCTTGAGCAAAAATTTGTGCAACTAGTGCAAAACCTAAAAATAACTTTTTCATAATTAATCCTTTTAATAAAAATAAATAACTAAATTGCTTAGAGCAAAAAACTAAAATAACCTAAATAACAATGATAAAACTAACAATAATAAAAATTAACAATGATAAAATCTGGGAAATTAAAAAATAGTAGTAAGCATCAACGAAGTCTTAAAAATAATTTAGCAACACTCTTTTGCATTTTTTCTCCTTTAAAATAATTTAAATAATAATATCAATATTTTTTGTTAATGATAATAAAAAATTATTTTTTTTGTTAATTTCGTTACGATTTGTAACAAAATTAACAAAATTTGTATTAAAAAATATCACATTTCATATTTTTCTAATAATTTTTCATAAATTCCTTGACTTTTTACAATTTCTAAAGCCTTATTAAAATCATCTCTTAATTTAATATTACCTTTAGCAAATGCAAAGCTAGTGCCACTTTTTTCTTGTATATCTTTAAATATTTCAATTTCTTTATAGGTATTTAAGTATCCTCTAGCTACTAATTTATCAACTATAACAGCATCTATTTTGCCATTTACTAATGCTAGGATTAGATTTGAAATTTCAGAATTTAAAAATGGTTTTGCCGAAGGAATTTCATTAAGCATTGCAGCTTGAATTGAACCTAATTGCACTCCTACTACTAAATTATTTAAATCTTTAATATCAGTTCTTGATTTTAATCTTAAAAAACAATTTGAACCAGTATAATAAATATCACTAAACTCAACATTCTTTGCCCTTGCAGGAGTATTGCTAAGTCCTGAAGCAATCACATCAATTTTGCCTAATTTAACAGCACCCATTAAAGCATCAAAATCCATAGGAACAAATTCCACTTTAATATCCAATACTTTAGCTATTTCATTTACTAAATCTATATCAAAGCCAACGATTTTTTCATCTTTTATATATCCAAACGGAGCAAAACCAGGCGACATACCAACTTTAATTAAATCTTGTGCGAAAATTTGCATTACAAATGCTAATAAAATAATTAATTTTTTCATAATTTTTCCTTATTCCATATCATATTTTTTTATTAAATTATCATAAATTCCACTATCTTTTATAATTTTAAGTGCCCTATTAAATTCATCTCTTAACTTTGTATTTCCTTTAGCAAAAGCAAAACTAAGACCATCAGTTTTTTCTTCAGTTTTCTTAAATACAACTAAATTTTTATAATTTCTTAAATATCCTTTGGCTACAGTTTTATCTACTAAAACAGAATCAATTTTTTCACCAACTAATGCTAAGATTAAATTTGAAGTATCAGCATTTAAAAATATTTTTACATCTTTAAATCTAGCTAATATATCAGCTTGAATTGAGCCTAATTGCGCTCCTATAGTCAGTCCATTAATTTCAATAATATCAGTTCTTGAAGATTGTTTTAAAAAATAATTACTACTTATGTAGTAAAAATCACTGAACTCAACGCTCTTAGCTCTTTCTGGTGTATTTCTAAGTCCTGAAGCTATCATATCAATTTTTTTAAGTTTTAAACCACCTATTAAACCATCAAAATCCATAGGAATAAATTCCACTTTAATATCCAATATTTTAGCTATTTCATTTACTAAATCTATATCAAATCCATATGCTTTACCATCTTTCATATATCCAAATGGTGCATATGCTGGGTCAATTCCAACTTTAATCAAATCTTGTGCGAAAATTTGCATTACAAATGCTAATAAAATAATAAATTTTTTCATAATTTTTCCTTTAAAAACAATAAAACAAATTTATTTTCAAGCAAATAAAATAAAGCTATAAAGCTTAAAATGCTAAAAATAAAAAACTAAAAAATAAACAATAATAAAAATTGGGAAATTAAAAAATAAGAGTAAGGGTCAATGGGCTTTAGTTAATAATACAAAAGAATTTAGATTGTTACAATTTAACATTTTATCTCCTTTAAAATTTTTCGCAAAAATATATCATAAAATAGCAAATAATATTAATTATTTATAAAAAATATTATTTGCTTTTAAATTTTATACTTTTTTGAAGAGTTTTAAGAGTTTTAACGTTAATTTTTTTAATATACTAGATTTTTGCGAAGCTAAATATTCAGCAATTTCAGTTCTTCCAAACATTAAGGCAAATGTATAAGGAGTCATTCCTAAACCATTGTTTTCATCAATATTCGCTCCGTTTTCTACTAGCAGTTTTACGATATTTAAATAACCTTTAAAGCAAACTCCAGCTAGTGGAGTTTGACCTTTATCATTTTTCATATCAACATTTGCACCATTGCTAATAAGCATTTGAGCGCATTCGTAAGAGCCGTTATAACAAGCCAACATTAAAAGTGTGTTTCCACGATGGTCTTTAAAATCAACATTAAATCCTGCCTTTATCATGTTAAGGAGAGTGTTGTAATCATTATTTCTTGCAAAATCCAACGCCATTTTACATAATTCATCGTATCTTGCTAATTCGGCACTACTTAATTGCATTTTATTTTCCTAAAGCTTTTTTTACGCCATTTGCATATTCAGGGCTAATTTTTTCAAAATGTGCTAGAGCTTTTGCAATGATTTCATCTTTTACACCATCAAAACTTGCTGCTAGATTTTTATATAGTCTTTCTTTTTCATCAGCAGGTAAGATATTAAATAGATTTCTTGGTTGTGTATAAAAATCATTATCAAGCGGAGCATATCTAGCTGCACTATTACCTATTGCCAAATCAGGCTCAAGATATTTAGCATTTTCACTTGCACCACCTAAAGTATTTGGCTCATAATAAGCACCATTAGCTAAATTATCACCTATACCAAAATTCATAGCACCTGCAACATTATATGTGCTAACTTCATTTCTAGCTCTATTTACAGGTAATTGATGATAGTTTGCACCAATTCTGTATCTTTGTGCGTCAGGATAACTAAAAATTCTAGCTTGAAGCATTTTATCAGGGCTAAAGCTTATACCTGGAACAATATTACTTGGGCTAAATGCAGCTTGCTCTACTTCATTAAAATAATTTTGTGGATTGCGATTTAATATCATTTCTCCAACTTCAATTAATGGAACAATGCTATGAGGCCATACTTTTGTTAAATCAAATGGATTAAATCCAAGTTTTTCAACTTCATTTTCTGCAAGGATTTGAACTTTTACGCTCCAAACAGGGAAATTTCCTTTTTCAATATTCTCATATAAATCTCTTTGATGAGATTCTCTATCTTTTGCTATGATTTTTTCTGCTTCTTCATTTGTTAAGCACTTAATTCCTTGTTTGGTTTTAAAGTGAAATTTAACCCAAAATCTTTCATTTTTATCATTAATAAATGAATAAGTATGAGAACCATATCCATTCATATGGCGATATGATGCAGGAATTCCTCTATCACTCATAAGAATTGTTACTTGATGTAGTGCTTCAGGAGTTAAAGTCCAAAAATCCCACGCAGCATTATTGCTTCTTAAATGAGTTCTTGGGTCTCTTTTTTGAGTATGAATAAAATCAGGGAATTTGTAAGCATCTCTTAAGAAAAATGTAGGAGTATTATTACCTACTAAATCCCAAATACCTTCTTTTGTGTAAAACTTAATCGCAAAGCCACGAACATCTCTTTCAGCATCAGCTGCACCTGCTTCACCTGCAACTGTTGAAAAGCGTAAGAAAAGTGGAGTAACTTCACCCTTAGCAAAAACTTTTGCTTTTGTATATTTGCTAATATCTTGTGTTATTCTTAATTCTCCATAAGCTCCACTTCCTTTTGCATGAACTGCACGCTCTGGAATTCTTTCTCTATTTTGATGAGCAAGTTTTTCAATCAACTGATAATCTTGCATTAAAAGCGGTCCCATTGCACCTGCACTAAGTGAGTTTTGATTTGAACCTATTGGGTTACCAAAATCCGTTGTTAATTGTTTCATTATATCTCCTTTTAAAAATGTGAAGTAATAATAAATAACATAGGATAATAATTGGTAAATAATAAAAATTATTATCTAAAAAATTTTTTAGCTAATAATTTTATTCTATTTTATATGAAATTAGGAGCATCGTTTGAGAATATTATTAAATCCTTTTCTTTAGTTTCATTAGCTAAAGTTTCAATTAATTTTGCTTTATCTTTTAGAATGATTTTTTTAATTTTTAAATTCTCATCATATATTCTAGCATTAGTCTCACTTGTAATAATTGCTAAATCAAAACATTCATTAATTACTTTGCATAGTTTTTTATTTAACTCTTCACTTGCTTCAATTATGCCTGGACTAACTAAGACTTTTTTGCCTAAATTATAATCTTTAATTATTCTATAACTATCACTCATACCATCATAATTACCATTAAACCCATCATCAATTATAAATTTTGGCTCACGAGAGATGATTTGTAATCTATGTTCTGTAGCTTTTAAATTAGCTATTTCTTTGCTAATTTGCTCGTAATTTAAACCTAAAGCCTTAGCTAGGTAAATACAAGCACATAAATTACTAGCATTAAAACTACCTAATAAATTAGCAAAATACTTTTCATCATTGCATTTAAAACTAAGCCCATCCAAACTAGCTTTTATCTCACTTAAAGCACTATCATAGCTAAAGCTCTCACCTACACTACTATGAGTGATTGCTAATTCTAATCTAGTGCTTTTTAGGGCTTCTTTTTTAACTTCTTTAGTATTTTCTATATTTTTAAAATATTCTAAATGAGCTGTGCCAATTTGTCCTATTATTACATAATGTGGGCGGACTAATTTTGTGATTTCTTCTATATCGCCCTTTTTTCTAGCACCTGCTTCTATTATTAATAAATTTGTATTTGGGTTTAGGTTTTCATTAATATCTTTAATAAGCCCTAAAAGAGTGTTGATACTACCTTTAGCATAATGAATTTTAAAATAGTTTTGAGTAATACTAGCTAGGTAATGTTTGATACTTGTTTTGCCATAACTTGCAGTGATTAATACTACTTTACAATCTTTTAAATTGCTTATTTTATTATAAGCTTTATCATAAAAACTCTTATTTACAAAATACTCACAAATATACGAAAGTAAAAATGCAAAAATTATAATATCTAAGGTATGTGGGTCAAGTTTGTAATAAAAATGAATTGGGGTAAATACAAAAGCACCTAATAAATTAAATAAAAATAATCTCTTAATCCTAGCTGTAAATACTAAAGGTTTATCAATATTTTTTGCTAAAAAAATTAAAGCTAAAAGATAAATTATAGCTACTCCTAAGGCTAAAAAATGATTAATATCACAAGTAATTACATAGAGTAAAAATGGTGCTATTAAATAATAAAAATGCCAACGCTTTTTAGAAAAATTAAATAAAACTCTTTTAAATTTATAATTATTTAACTGCAATACTAAAGCTAAATAATAAAGCATCAAAAAAGAAAACGCAAAAGAAACTATATAAATCATAAAAATAACCCTTCATTAAATACATTTAATTCATTAATAAATTTATTTTTATCGCCTTTATATAACATATAAGTATGATTTTTTATTTCGGTGATTTCAAATAAATTTAAATGTTTTTTGATTTCGCTAATGATTAATTCGTTATTTTCAAAAAACACGACCTTAGAGCCTTCGCTCATTTTGACTATTTCATTATTGTCATTTAAAAATATAAAATCTAATAATTTAAGATTTGAATAATTGATATTTAGTTCTTTAAATACATTGATTTTTGCAAATTGTTCTGTAAATATTATAGGTATAAAAACATTGTAATAATACTCATCATTTAATATTAAATCTTGATAAAAAAAACTAGAGCGTTTAATAATTTCATAAGAATACTTTACATTTTCATAGCTTAAGCTTAATTTATCTAAATATTCCTTGCTTGAGCAAAAGATTAAATTATTTTTTAAAATATTTTCAAAATCATAAAATAAGTCATTTTTTAAAGTAGTAATATTTAGCCTATTTAAACATTCTATGCTTAATTCATCTAATAAAACCACCCTTTTATCAATTGAATAAAACGCAAGCAATCTTGTTAAAGCAAATTCAAAATCATTTATTTTTAAAAATGCTACTTCTTTATCACTAATTGATAAATCCTTAGTGCTAATTATCGCATAAGCACCTTTTTTAATAGCTTCATTTGCCAATGCTTGTTCATTGGTAAAAAACGCACTAGCATTAGTAACGCTATTTAAATTAAGGCAAAAATCTTTAAGCCTAGAAACACTAGGCTTATTAATAATTTTTGCATTAATTAATTCTGAAAAATTAGTTATTTCCAATTTTTATCCAATCACTGCACCATTTTCACATTTAGTAAGCGGTGTTAATAAAACTAAGCTTTCATCTGAATTTTTAGCACTTAAAATCATACCTTCACTTAAATGCTTAAATACTTTTCTACTCTCTAAATTAGCAAGTAAAATAATTTGTTTGCCAACTAAATCTTTAGCATTATAATATTTCGCAATTCCGCTTAAAACTTGTCTTTTTTCAGTTCCTAAATCAAGTTGGAATTTTAATAATTTCTCACTACCTTCTACATTTTCACATTCTAAGACGGTTGCTACTTGCATTTTGATTTTTGCAAAATCATCAATTTTGATTTTTGGCTCTTTTAATTCTTTTTTTACTTCTTCTTTGCTTTCAATTTTAAGCTCAACTCTTGAGAATAAATGTTCGCATTCGTTTAAATTAAATTCTTTTTGTAAATTAAACATATCGTTATATGTTTTAGTATCAATATTTATTCCTAAAGCATTAGCTATTTTTACACTAGCTTTTGGCATAACAGGACTTAATAAAATACTAGCATTTTTTAAAATATTAAAAATTACTACTAATAAGCTTTGAGTTTGTTTACTTTCGTTATTTTTCATCATAGTCCAAGGCTCATATTTTGAAACCATCGCATTTGCTATACTTAAAGCTTTCATAATTTCGCTTATATATTCATTCATTCTAAGCTCATTTATAGCATTTATACTTGCTTTAAAATATTCATTTGCCTTATTTAATTCTTCGCTAAATCCTGATTCAAATTCCACTTTCAAATTAAAATATTTTTTAGCCATTGATATGCTTCTGCTTAATAAATTACCTAATTCATTCACTAATTCAGCATTTATTTTATTAACCATCGCAAGTTTGCTAAAATCTCCATCATTTCCAAAAGGCATTTGAGATAATAAAAAATATCTTAAAGGCTCATTGCCAAATTCATTTTTAACATCAATAGGATTTATTACATTTCCTACACTTTTACTCATTTTTTCGCCTTCAACCGTCCACCAGCCGTGCGCTCCTATCATTTTAGGCAACTCTAAATCAAGGCTCATTAAAAAACAAGGCCAATAAATTGCGTGGAATTTTAAAATATCTTTACCAACTAATTGAATATTTGCAGGCCAAAAAGACATTTTTTCATCATTATCTAAATACCCTAAAGCACTCAAATAGTTACTCAAAGCATCAAGCCATACATAAACTATATGCTTACTATCATTTAATTCATCAGGTATTTTTATACCCCAAGAAAAGCTAGTTCTAGTTACCGATAAATCCCTTAAGCCTTGTTTTACGAATGCTATTACTTCGTTTTTTTTGCTAGCTGGCATAATGCAAGTAGGATTATCTTCATACCATTTTAATAATCTATCTTGGTATTTGCTTAATCTAAAAAAATAGCTTTCTTCTTTTAAAATTCTAGTAGGCTTTTTGCAATCAGGACATTTATCATTATCAAGTAATTGAGTTTTTGTATGAAAAGTCTCGCAAGATACACAATAATGACCTTCGTATTCATCTTTATAAATATCGCCTTTTTCATACATTTTTAAAAAAATCTTACGAACACAATTTTTATGATTTTCATCAGTTGTTCTAATAAAATAATCATTACTAATTTCAAGTTCAGCCCACAAATCTTTAAAACTTTTACTAACTTTATCAGCATAAGCTTTTGGGCTTTCGTTATTTTTGATAGCGCTTTCTTCTATTTTTTGACCATGCTCATCAGTGCCTGTTAAAAAGAAAGTCTCATCTCCTTTAAGTCTAGCAAATCTAGCAAGCGTATCAGCAATTATAGTGGTATATGCGTGACCTATATGAGCTTTGTCATTTACATAATAAATTGGAGTTGTAATATATGTTTTCATCTAAATCCTTAAAAATTAAAATCTTGTGAAGCACCTTGCGACATATTTTCATAAGTAGCCTTTACAAAAGCATTTCTTATATCGCACTCACAGAGCTTTTCACAATCTATACAAGATAATTTATTTTGTGTTTTTTGTTGGCAATCTTGCAAATTCTTTTTAGCAATTTGCAAATTACTCTCATAAATATTCATCTAAATATGCCTTTTCACTGATTGAACCAAGATAACAAGGTGTGCTTGCGTGAATTGTGCTAAATTTTAAATTAAGCAAACTCTCATATCCTTTAGAGCCTTTTATCCCATCACTTGAAAATCCACCAGCTTTTTCGTAAATATAAGCGAAAGGAAATACTTCAAATAAAGCCCTAAGTTTTCCTAATTTACCATCATTTAATGTAGCTTCACTTGTATTTGGATATGAAAACAATCCCCCGCCTTTTATTAAAATCTGATGCAAATCACTAACCATAGCACCGCTATATCTTAAGCGGTATCCATCACTAAATATTTTATCAATCATTGCTTTATGAGCTTTACTCCAATCTTTTTGAGTGCCGCCTGTTGCGTTTAATTTACCTTTTTCATTTAGTTTTAAATCTTTTAAGAATTTAAATTCTTTTCCATCGTATTCATATAATTTTGGTTCATTTATACAAACTACTAATTGGGTTCTAGGACCATAAATTGAATAAATAGCTGCTTTTAAACTATTAGGCTCTGCAGTATTTTCATAGATGGCAAATATACTTCCTACTGCAAAATTAACATCAAATAAAGAAGAGCCATCAAGTGGGTCATACGCAACTATATATTTTGCATCATCGTATAAAAATTGCGGATTTTCTTTTTCTTCACTGATAATTGCTTTAATTGAGCCAATTTTACTAAGCTCGTTTGTAATTATCATATCGCTTAATACATCTTGTTTTAATTGTAAATCCCCACTAGCATTGCTTAATTCTGTATAGCCATATTCAGGGTTATCAAAGCTTTGCTTAATCTTTAAAACGCTTTGTTTTATAGCTTCTATTATTTCTTGCATTAAATCTCCTTAGCATTATTCAAAACAAATTCACTAATACTAGCAATATCATCTAAATTAAATTGCTTTAAACCATAATCTTTATTAGAATAACTAGCTAATGCTAAAGAATATTCTAAATAACTCTCATCAACTTCTTTGCAAAACACACATAATCTTGGTAAAGGCAAACTTTTAAGTCCTTCAACTAAAACAATATCAGCACTAAATTGCTTAATTATTTGCTCTATTTCTAAGCTTTCGTGATAAAAAATAGTGGTTTTTACAGGACTTAAAACTGCAACTTCAGCACCCGTTTGATAGAATTTAAAACTATCTTTACCATTTGTATCAAATACTGCTTTATCTTTTGGGTCGTGCTTAATTATTGCTACCTTTAAGCCAAGCTTTTGTAAATGCTCTGAAATTTTACAAATTAGTGTAGTTTTGCCCGAATTTGATGGGCCAGTAAATGCGAATGCTTTTTTCATTGATTAACCTTTTTTATTAAAAATTATAAATTTATAAATTAAACGAAAGAGAAGTAATGAAAAAAGCTTTATTTTTAGTAATTTTGATATGTTTTACAGCTTGTGTTAGGCAAAATGATGAATTTTATAATTCAAAAGAAGAAATAATGCTAAGGTCTTATTATGTAAATGATTGCATTATTAGTTATTTAGGAGTTAAGGATAATAACGATTATTTTGTGATTGCTAGTAAAAATGAAATTGAACATATAATAATTGAAGGGTATTTGGTTCAATTTTTAAAACTGCCAAAAAATGAATTTAATTTGCCTTATAAAAATGATTTTTTATATTTTTACAAAATAATAAATACTGCTAGTAAAAAGACAAATATTGATATGGAAATTACTTTAAATAATGAAGAAACAAGAAGCGCTAAAATACAAAGAATTTCAAAATCTCTTGAATATCAATTTTAAGGGCTAAAAACCCTTAAAATTACGCTAATAATGATGCTATTTGAGTTTGGTTAAAATTAACTTGTTGAGCGTTTTTAAAACTTTCTTCATTTTGCTTTAAAAAATTAGCGTTTAATTTAGAAAAATCTTCATTTTTAAATCTATCGTTATTGTTATTTGCTGTTTTTAAACTATTTTCTATTTTTTCTAAATCATTTTTCAAATCAGCTTTATTTGTATTATTATTTTGAATTTTTGAAATTATTTCATCTTGTTGAGTGCTGATTTCTTGATATTTTTTCTCGCTTAATTTTTCTTCACTTACTTTTTTCTCATTTAGTTGTTCTACCGAAGTATCTTCAACTTTTTGAGTAGGTTTATTTTGAGCCATTAAGACATTGCTTTGTATGTTATTGTTAATTTGCATACTAAACTCCTTTTAAATTTTGCCGATTATAGCCTATTTTTCTTTTTTCTTAGTAAAAAATAATATTAATTGTAAAATAACCATAACTTTAAAAATCATTTCACTTTGCTTATGATTATCATCAAAATCTTTACTATCAGTAACGCCTAAAGCCTGCATATCAAGCACATTAGCTGTATAATAAAATACAAATACTAAGGCTAAAATCAAAATTATTAGGCTTAAAATTGGCTTTAAACTAAATAATTTATTTGAAATACTTTCATAAATAATATTTAATAAACTTACGAAAAGTAACAAATAATTAAATTTTACAAACACTTGTGTCATCAAAAGTCCGCTTTGAAAGTGACTTAAAATCCCATCTCCAATAATTGCACTAGGATAAAAAATAATAGGAGCAACAACAATTCCTATGAATAATTCTACAAAAATTATTCCAGCTAATAAAAAATCATTAATTTTTTTCATAATCTAACCTTTCTGCTATAAAAACTCTATCAAAACCATTTAAATCTTTATAAAAACTAGCCTTAAAATTCTTTTCTTTTAGATAATCATTTAGGATTTCTTTTTGATCATATCCAAATTCGCACATTAAAAATCTCACATTTTCTAAATAACATTTATCAATTATTTTAAATAATATCTCATATCCTTTTTTACCACCAAAAAGCGCTGTTTTAGGCTCTTTTAATACTGATTTATCTAAATTATATTCGGTGCTAATATATGGAGGATTTGAGATAATTAGTTCATAGTCTTTAAAATTAACTTTCATAAAATCGCTAATAAAAAAATCACAATTTACATTATGCAATTTAGCATTTTCATTGGCTAGTTTTAAGGCTAATTTGTTTATATCACAAGCTTTTATATTTGCTTTTGTAAATAATTTTAAAAATATACTAATAATCCCACTTCCAAAACCTATTTCAAAAATATTTTTTATATTATTTTGATTTATTAGATTTATTGCTAAATCTATTAGTATTTCAGTATCATTTCTAGGAATTAACACTCCTTTAGCACATTTAAATTCTAAATCTTTTATATAAGTTTTTGAGAATATGTATTGCAATGGAGTGCCGTTTTTGTATTCGTTTGCAATACTTAAAAGTTTAATTTTATCGCTTGGATTTATCACATTTGCCCTTGCGACTGAATATTCAAGCATTGAATATGAAAAATACTCCATTATAATCTGTCTTGCAATTACTTCATTGCTTAGGGCTTTTAATTCGTTAAATGTGGCTATCATTTAATGCACTTATTCTTCTACTTAAACTCGGATGAGTTTTATAAATCATTTCATAAATAGCGTTATGATCTAGCAAGGCTTTATTATGAATAGCTAATACCTTTAAAGCACTTATCATATCGTTTTTGCTAGTTTTTATTGCTCCGTGTTTATCTGCACTAAATTCATTTTTTCTTGAAATAGAATTTAAAATAGGACTTAAAATAAACGAAATTGCCGAGCCTACCATAATAAAAGCAAACAACGGGCTAGATACAAAACCTTCTAAATTAAATTGATTTTCAAAAAAACTTGAAAAATATCCAAAAAACGCAAAGGTAATTAATAGATTTAAACCACTTATAAAAAGCATTTTTAAAATATCTTTATGTTTAAAATGCCCTAATTCGTGAGCTAATACGGCAAGTAATTCATCTTTACTCATAGCATTGATTAAAGTATCATAAAGAACTACTTTTTTTGCTCCAAACATACCCGCAAAATAAGCATTAAGTCTAGTATCGTTTTTACTAGCGTCCATACTAAATACCCCATTACTTTTAAAGCCACATTCATCTAATAATTTTGCAATATCATCTCTTAATTCACCTTCTACAGGGCTTAACTTATTAAACAATGGAACTATAAAATTAGGATAAATAACCATAGCTAAAAGACTAAAAATAAATAAAATAACAAAGCCACCTATCCACCAAAACTCGCCTAATTTAGCAATAGCAAAAAGCAAAATATAAACTAAAGCTCCACCTATAATTACTAATAAGATTAATGATTTTAAAAGGTCTTTAAAATACATTTTAGGAGTTTTTTTATTAAAGCCGTGCTTGGTATCAACAACCATAGTTTTATAATAATCTAAGCAAGTTAGAATGCAAGAATTTATAATAAAATACAATAAAACTAAAATAGTATTATCAAGCAGTGAATTAGGCTCAAAATGAACCTTTAATACATTAAATAACACCAATATAAATACGCAATTTAAAATAAGTGCTAAAAAATTATTTAGTATTGAAAATTTATGCTCAACTATAGCTATATTTTTAAATTCTATAAATTGCTCATCACTTAAAAAACCTTTATTTGTTTTTGTTTTAATATGATTTATTTCAAGTAATTTAAGTATTGTTTCAATCACAAAAATTACACTAATTATACTAATTATCAACATTTTCTAACCTTTCTGTAAGTTCTAAAACTTCGTAATACTCATTTTCTAAAAGCTCTAATTCCTGATTTAAATTCTCAAGTCTTTCATTAAGAGCCAATATCCCATATTTTTCATATTTTGTAGGGTCGCTTAAGTATTCATTTAATAATCTAATTTCTTTTTCAATCTCTTCAATTTTAACTGGGTGTTCTTCTAGGATTTTATTTTGTTTATAGCTTAATTTTACGCTTTTTTTACGCTCAACTTTTACTGGTTTTTCTTTATCATTTTCTATTTCGCTATTTAACTCGCTTAATTCATCGTTTAATTCTAAAAGCTCACTAAATTTCATAGTTTCAATTTCAATTGATTGATTTGAAAAGGCAAAAAGCTTAGTAGCAAGTCTATCCGTAAAATATCTATCATGACTTACAAATATCAAAGCACCTTTAAAATCCATTAAATACTGCTCTAAAATATTAATCGTAGCAATATCTAAATCATTAGTAGGCTCATCTAAAATTAATACTTCATAATCTTTTGTAAAAAGTTTTGCTAAAGCCACCCTACTTTTTTCGCCACCACTAAGTGAGCCAATTTTATAAGTAAGTTGTTCTTTAGGAAATAAAAAATGCTTTAAATATCCATATACATGCATATTAGAGCCTTTTACATTGATAGTATCACCGCCATTTGGACAAAAATACTCAATCAAAGTTTCATCATCTTTTAAATCACTTTTTTTCTGGTCAAAATATCCTATATTTATCTCACCTTTTTTTATAAAACCACTGCTAGGACGAAGTTTTTCAAGTAGAATTTGTAAAAAGCTAGATTTTCCACAGCCGTTTTTGCCTACAATTGCTATTTTTTCACCTTGTAAAATCCTTGCATTAAATGGCTTAAATAATAATTTTTCGCCTAGCGTTAGGCTAATATCGTGTAATTCAAAAAGCATTTTTTTCTTATTTGCTATAAGTGGATTTGATTTTATATCACTTGCACGGGCAAGCTCAACTCTTAGCCTATTCAAAATACTAGGATTTTTTTTAGCCTCTTCACGCATTTTAAAAATACGCTCTTTTCTGCCTTCATTTCGCTTAAGCCTTGCTTTTACCCCACGACGCAGCCATTCTTCTTCGCTTTTTAATTGTTTTACTAAAGTTTCATAGCTTTTATTAAGGCTTTCTAGTAATCTTGCCTTAGCTTGTAAATAATTTGAATACCCACCTTCAAATTCTCTTAATTTTGCATCTTCTATTTCTACGCATTTACTTGCAATATTGTCTATAAAATATCTATCGTGACTTATAAAAATAACACATTTTTTACTAGCTTTTAACATATCTTCAAGGTATTTACACATAGTTACATCTAAGTGGTTCGTAGGCTCATCTAAAATCAAAACATCAGGAGATTTAAGCAGCATACAAGCAAGGCTTAATCTTCTTAATTCTCCACCACTAAGACTTGCTAGATTTCTATTTATAAAACTACTTAATTCAAATTCTTTTAAAGCTCTATTTATTTTGCTATCAATACTCCAAGCGTCCTTGCTCTCTATTAAATCAAATAAAATTTGTTGTTTTTGTAATAATTCTTTATCATTTGGATTAGTTGATAGTTTAGAATTAATCTCATTATATTCGCTTAAAGCATTAAAAATATCGCCTAATTCTAATTTAATATATTCATCTACACTAAGATTATAATCTATATTAATGCTTTGAGAAAGCATAGAAAAATTTATACTTGAATTAATCAAAACCCTACCATTATCAGGTTCTATTTCTTTAGTAATTATTTTTAAAAATGTAGATTTGCCCTGCCCGTTTTTACCTATTATTGCGATTTTTTCGCCATCGTTTATACTAAAATTTACATTTTTTAAAATAACTTTTTCGCCGTAAGCTTTATCAATATCAATATAATCTATTAAAATCAATTTAAATAATCCTTAAGTTTTTTAAAGGCTAGTATTCTAGCCTTTAAAGATTATTTAACATCTACATCAAAATAAATTTCAACTTCTTCGTGAGTTTTCTTTCCGTGAAGTGCCGAGATTTGTTTATCAGTTGAAAGTGCTGTAAATGCTTCAGTTGTATTAAAATCAGTATTCATATTGATTACTCCTTTTACAACTAATTTACCATCAGTTACACTATAAGTCATTGGAATTTCTTTTGTAATATCATTAAATGTGATTACACCTGTAGCACTACCACTTGTTTCATCACCTTTTACATCTTTTAAACTAGCTTCAATTTTGCTATTTTTTAGATTTGCAATATAAGTTCTATGGATATTGTTTTCACGAATTTTATCTTTTGTATTTTCGTTAGCAAAATCCATACTTGCTTTAGTTCCGTTTAAAATATCTACAACAGAGCCACTTGTTTTGCTAAATTCAAATTTAGCATCATCAATAACACCAGGAACACCTAATTTTTTTGTCATTTTAAAGCCAACAAAATGAGCTTTTACACTAGCTTCATCAATAGTAATTGCATAAGCACTTGAGCCTAAAATCGCAGTAGCGATAATTGAAGAAAATATCTTTTTCATTTTTTTATCCTTTTTTTTAAATTGAACCATTATTATACGATATTTTGTTAATCATTATCATTTCTAATAGAAAATTTTTATTAATTAAAATTTTATATATTTATGCAATTTTTTTAAGGAGAAAAAATGTTAAAACAAATTAAAAAGTTAGCTTTAGTGTTGCTTGTTAGTTCAAACTTATTTGCCTTAAGTGAAGGTGTAGAATACAATGTGCTTGAAAATCCAATTCCAAATTCTGATAATTCTTTAACAGAAATATGGTCTTATCAATGTTCGCATTGTTATTTACACCACAATCACAATACTTTAGGACTAATAAAAGAGCAATTAAAAGATTTAGATATTAGATTAATGATGGTAAAAACTTGGGGAAAATTTGGTCAAGAAATGGCTAATTTACTTGCATACGCACATTATCAAGATGAAAAAAATAAAATTAGCTTGATTGATAAAAATAGCCTATATGATAAAATTAGTAGCGTTTATTTTGTTGAAATGTTTAAAAATAAATCAACTTGGAATAATAATCCTGATGAATTTTATAAATCTGGTCTAAGTATTCTTGGAATTTCAAAGAAAAAATTAGAAAGCTTCTTGCAAAGCCCTGAAGGAAAATATTTATTAAGCTCAACTGATATTGCAAATGAAATTGCTAATACTTACGGAACTCCAACCTTTATTGTAAATGGAAAATATGTAATCAATTTAGCTTATGCAAAATCTCCACAAATGCTTATAGATATGATAAACGAACTATCTAAAAAATAAGGATTTACTTAGGTAAATCCTAAATATTTATAATACTTGCATTATGAAGTAGTGAAATGTTGCATAAAATTATAAAACTCTTACAATATTTATCTTATTATTTATCTTGGTTATGCGTAGTTGTTGGTTTGATTGAGCTTTTTATGGGCTTTAATTTTGCTTATTATTTTATATCTGCAATTTTGCTTTCTGCTATTTATGGAAGTATTAAAAAGAGATTAGATGAGATTAAATTTAATAAATACTTTTTAATAATTTTAGCTTTAGTATCTGCTTATAAATACTATGAATTTTTTATAAAAGAGCCAAGTGATTTAATAGCAAAAATCATAAAAGCTAATAAAACTTGCCTAGAAAATCAAAGATATTGCATAACAAATGAAGTTACTACAAAAGAACTCAACGCTGTATTATTAGATAAAAACAATGATGAAATTCTTAAATATCTAAAAGAATATGGATTTAGAAAAAATGAGAAAAATAATATGCTGTATTTTCAAGATACTATTTATAAAAACCCAGTTGATATAGCAATAAAATTGCAAGATAATCAAATAAATAAAATATATTATAAAGCAGATAGAAAATAAATCTACTTTACGCAAAATAAGCAAATCCTACTTATATACCTTATAATGAATTTCTTGGATTACTTTATTTTTATAAATTAAAGTTATAAAAACCATTTTTCCAAATACTACATTTTTATAACAAATATTAGCGTTTTTATAACACCTTAGCATTTTAAATTCTTTAAAATATTCATAAACTTCATAAGGGCTTTTATCCTTTATGTTTTTATTAAGTGCATTGATTAAATTAATATCATCTACTAAAAAATAATCATCAAAATTAATCGTTTTAGCCTTTATAATCTGCATTACAAGTTCATTTGGCAGTTTTAAAAAATAATCATAATATTTATAGGCGCAAAATACTAGCAAGATAGCTAAAACAAGTGCTTGGTATTTAATTGTATTTTTACCAACTAATTTATAAATTATGAAAAATAAAATCGCATAAATAATATCTAAAATAAAATCATTTTTTACATAAAGATTAAATAAAGCATTAGCTAAGGCAATAAACATTATATTAAATGAAAAATATTTTAAAACACTAAAAAATCTATCTTTTAAATATATTTCAAAGTTTTTTAGCCTTTTAGAAATTATGTAATAAAGCATAAAAGATAGACTTGAAATTATCAAATAAATTATAAAATCCAAGTGATTATTAAAACTCAATGGATTTATATAGATTAAATAAAATAAAGCTAAAGCTACGAAAAAGAAAAACCAAGCTAGATAAAAAAGTATATTTTTTATAAATACAATAAAATCATTTTTAAAAGTCATATTTTCTCGCATTATATTATTTTAGTTTTGAAATAATTTTATTGTAAATATAATTTATTGCAAGAGCTAAATACATATAAAACAAATTAATATTTAAAATAACTTCTTTTGAAAATATTTTATAAAATTGTTGATAGTAAGTAATAAAAATAGCAATAGTTAAAAAAAATAAATAAATTGTCTTAACTCTAAAAAAATAACACACAATATGTATTATTAAAGATATAACTAATAAGCTAAAACTAGGAAAAATATTATAAAAAAGATACAATAATGCAACAATAAAAATCAAACTTATATACGCATATTCAATATTGATTTTATGTGAAATTTTATTTTTAAAACTAGCAAAAAACCACATATAAGGTAAAATGAAAAAATGAATAATTGTAAAAATTATGTTGAAAAATATATAGCTATCATTTGAGTTATGTGAAAATGCTTTAGTCAAAAGTCCTAAATCAACAGAATAATAAAGTGATAAATAAAACAAGAATAATAAAAATCTATAAATACTAATCTTCAAATAAGAAAATGGAAAAAACATAGCTTTAAAATAATCAAAATCTATTAAAGCTTTATCCTTGCTATTTAAATTAATAATAACCCAAGATATTAGCATATTAATATAGTTTTTCATTACTTTCCTTTTTTATTAAAATAAATCTTGTATATATTCTATTCCAAGAAATGGCTCGTATTCTATTACAATATATTTCGCTACAATACCATTGTCTGTTTCATTACTAACGAATGTTATATCATAATATTGACCTTTTATAATCTTCTTGCAAGAATAAACATTATTTTTAAATTTAATTTGTTTAAATCCACTATCCTCAAAATATTTTTTAGTATTATCTCTTATTTTTGTATTAACATAATCAAATAAATCTAAATCATTTTTTATCACATAGATATATCCGCCTTTCTTTCCATCTGTAAAATACCCTTTATTAGAACTTATAATCATTTTTATTAATTCATTTGGTTCTTTTATATGTGTTATATAAAATTGTGAAATTATTAGCAAAGTTGATAAAGTAATAAAAATATATAAAACTTTTTTAGAAGGTTTATAATCTCTTATAATCATTGACATTAACAAATAAAGAAAAGCAAAAACTATCGTGCAAAGCAATAATATATCATTACAAACATTGATATAAATTAAAGATACAAGATGTATAAAAAAAATTATAAATAAAGCAAGAAAAATATTTTTTAAAATACCTATGATAAGTTTTAAAATATTAAAAATTTTACCAATACATTTCATAGTTTTACCTTTTTTGCTTGAATAGTATTTAAAATACATAAAATACAATTAAAATTATAATTTTTATTAATATAATTTATTTTATATTAAAATCTTCTCATTAAAAAGCTTGATATTTTTATAAAAGGATTTAAATGTTTTTAAAAGAGTTTTATTAACCCTAGCTTAGGTATTAATTAAGCTAGGGTTATTTGGAATTTTATTCCCATTCTATAGTTGCAGGTGGCTTACTAGAAATATCATAAACTACTCTATTAATTCCATTAACTTCGTTTATAATTCTTCTACTTACATTCTCTAATAATTCATAAGGTAAATGAGAAAATGTAGCTGTCATACCATCACTTGCATCAACTGCTCTTAAAGCTATTGCATTATCATAGGTTCTATTATCACCCATTACTCCAACGCTTCTTACATTTAACAATACGCAAAATGCTTGCCAAGTTTTATCATAATAACCATTTGCTTTAAGCTCTTGAATGAAAATATCATCAGCTTCTTTTAAGATATTTAGGCTTTCTTCATTTACTTCACCCATAATTCTAATTGCAAGTCCTGGACCTGGGAAAGGATGGCGATATACTAAGTCTTTAGTAAGACCTAATTCAAGTCCAAGCAATCTTACTTCGTCTTTAAATATTTCTTTTAAAGGTTCAACTAATTTTAAATTCATCTTTTCAGGTAAGCCACCTACATTGTGATGGCTCTTAATTGTTTTTGAGCTACCTACAACGCTACTTTCAATAATATCAGTATATAAAGTGCCTTGAGCTAAAAATTCAACACCTTCTTGTTTTTTTGCAAAATCTTCAAATATTTCAATGAAGGTATTTCCGATAATTTTACGCTTAGTTTCTGGGTCTGTTACACCTTTTAATTTCTTTAAGAAAATTTCTCTTGCATCAATAGTATTTAATTCTATTCCAAATTTTAATTTAAGCATACTTTCTACTTGCTCTTTTTCATTTTTTCTAAGTAATCCAGTATCAACAAAAACTAAAATAGTTTGTTCTTTAATAGCACTAGCAAGCAATGCAGCCACAACGCTACTATCTACACCACCACTAATTGCACAAAGAACCTTTTTATCTCCAACTTGCTCTTTAATTTTCTCAATTTGTGTCTTAGCGAATGAACCCATATTCCAAACGCTTTCGCAATTGCAAACATATTTTGCAAAGTTTTTAAGAATATTTTTACCAAATTCGCTATGTTGAACTTCAGGATGAAATTGTAAGGCATACATTTTTTTCTCATCATTACCATATACGCAAAATGGACTATTATCACTAACAGCAATAGTTTTAAATCCTGCTGGTAAATTCTCAACCTTATCAGAATGGCTCATCCAAACCACTTGAGATTTAGGTAAGTTTTTAAATAAACAACTATCTTCTTGAATGCTAATTTTAGCTTTACCATATTCTTTATGCCCTGCAGGTGCAACAACTGCTCCAAAATGATGAGCCATTAACTGCATTCCATAACAAATCCCTAAAATCGGCAAACCTAAATCAAAAATTTCTTTATCGCAAAAATAAGCATCATTTGCATAAACACTAGCAGGACCACCACTTAAAATAATACCTTTAGGCTCATAATTTTTAATATCATTCGCACTAATATTAAATGGTAAAATAAGTGTATAAACTCCTTGCTCTCTAAGTCTTCTAGCAATAAGTTGGGTATATTGCGACCCAAAGTCAAGCACTAAAATATCTGCTTTTTCCATTAATTTCCTTTCCTAATATAAATCAAAATATTCAAATTGTAACCACCAAACAATAACACTTAGAACATAACCTAATAAAACAGTCCAAGCATATTTCATATGAGAGCCAAAGGTATAAATTCCACGCATTTTTCCCATTACTCCAACCCCAGCAGCAGAACCAAAACTAATTAATGAGCCACCTATTCCAGCTGTTAAGGTTACTAAAAGCCAATCATCTATATTCATATTTGGATTTGCTTTTAAAACTGCACTCATTACAGGCACATTATCAACTACCGCACTTAAAAATCCAACTCCAATATTTGTGCTCATAACTCCAGCAAAATCATATAATCTTGAAGCATAAGCTAGCCAACCTGCAAAATGAAGCGCTCCAACAGCAGCTAAAATACCGAAGAAAAATAGCAATGTATCCATTTCAATTTTAGTCATATATGAAAATATATTTATATCTTTTTTACCACGAGCGACATTAAATCTATAAGTATAAAGGCTTAAAAGTGATAAGCCAAACATCATTCCCCACATAGCAGGTAAGCCAAATAATGAGTGCATTAAAACTGCACTAAAAATCGTTAAAGCACCTAAGAAAATAATGATTTTTCCACCATCTTTTATACGCTCAACTTTTAAAGATTTTTCATCAAAATTAGGTTTTACATTTGGAACGAATTTGCTTAATAAAAACGCAGTAAGCCACCAACCAAGGAAACTAGCAGGAAATAATGCGAAAAAGTCTATAAAAGGACTTTTACCAGCAGTCCAAACCATAAGAGTTGTAATATCTCCAAAAGGACTCCAAGCTCCACCTGCATTTGCAGCTACAACTATATTTATAGCACCAGGAACTAAAAATTCCTTTTTTTGATTGTCAATTGTAAGTAAAACGGTTGAAAGAATTAAAGCTGTAGTTAAATTATCAGCAACAGGAGATATGAAAAATGCTAAAAGTCCAGTTAGCCAAAATAATTTTCTATAAGTATATCCCTTTGTTACAAGCTTATATTTTAAGGTATTAAACACATTACGCTCAATTAAAGCTTCAATATAAGTCATAGCAACCATTAAGAAAAACACTATTTCAGCAATCTCTTCTATTAAATCCTTTACTTCATGTTCTAATGGCTCTGTGCTTTTTCCATTTAGACACAAATAAAGCCCTAAAATAATAAACATTAAAGTTCCGATAAATATTGCAGGTTTTGTTTTGTTTATATGATATTTATCTTCAGCTGCGATAAAATAGTAACCGATGATAAATATCACTAAACATAAAATTCCCGCCCATGAAAATGTAATTTCCATAAAAGCTCCTTTTTAAAAAAATGATAGATATTATTTACTCTAATTCAACAAAGGGTAATTTTTGCGTTTGCGTTGACTTGTTATTATAATAACTTGGGTCGCTTTTATACCCACAAGCAGAAAACAACAAGGCAGCAAGTAAAACAATATGGTGGAATTTAAAAACATTGAAAATATTCATAATATTCTTTCTTCTCATAATAAAAACCTTTTATTTTTAAAGATTAATAAGCAATTAAAATTATTTATTTTAAGTATGCCACCTGACCTTAAATATAAATTAACTCAAAAAGGTGTAGTTTGTGATGTATTTAAAAAATATAATAAAAATTGCTTTAGAATTAGAGTTTATCATCCGACTTTAGCACAAGACTTAAGAAATGATTCAACTATAAAAACATTAAAAGAACATATTAAAATATATAAAAGAATTAATCCAAAAGACGCTGCTATTTTAAATCTATTTGAAGAAGAAATTATAATTAATTCTAATGCTATTTTAAAAGCATATATTGATTATGAAAAATCAAAACAACCAAAAATATTTTTAAAAGATTTAATGTGTGAGAATTTTCAAAATCTAGCGATATATGAAGAACAAAAAATATTAATAAATAATCTAAAAGAAAGTATCAAAAAAACAAATGCAAAAATCAAATCTCTTAGACAAAATTAAATCATTACCAAATTCTTCTGGAGTTTATAGATATTATCATAATAATACCTTGCTTTATGTAGGTAAAGCAAAAGATTTAAAAAAAAGAGTTAAAAGCTATTTTGCCTTTACTCCAAGCCTTAGAGCAAATCCTAAAAACTCTCCTAGAATTATAAAATTAATTGAAGAAGCAAATAATTTAGAATATACCGCTACAAATAGTGAATTAGACGCACTGATTTTAGAAAATTCATTAATTAAACAAATGCGACCAAAATATAACATTTTATTAAGAGATGATAAGACTTATCCATATATTTGCTGTGATTTAAAAGAGACTTATCCAAGATTTGAGATAACTAGAAAGGTTAAAAAAGACCCACTGACTAAATATTATGGGCCTTATGCTAGTGGGGCTAAGGATTTGTTAGAAGCATTGTATTTATGTTATCCATTAAGACAAATGAAAAGCTGTAAAAAAAGATGTATATTTTATGATATGTCAAGATGTTTAGCTCCTTGTGAGTTTAGTGTTAAAGATGAATATGAAAATATCTTAAAACAAGCCTTGCAAGCTCTTAAAAATCCAAAACAAATGCTACAAATTTTAAATGAAAAAATGTTTAGATATGCTGATAATGAAAACTACGAAGAAGCGGCAAAAATAAGAGATATGATAAATCATATAAAGAATTTAAATCAAGAAATTGAAGTGGATTTGGCAAAAGATGTTAGTTTTGATGTATTTGCAATAACCAATAATAATGAATTTTTATCAAGCACTAGATTAGTGATAAATCACGGAAAAGTAATAAGCGTAATAAATGAAAAAATATCTAATAAAGAAGGTGATTTTTTAACCCAATTAATACTAGCAAACTATAAAGAAGGAATAATTCCAAACAATATTTATATAGAAAATCACAATGAAAATATAGAACTCTTAGAAGAATACTTAAGCAATCTTGCAAATCATAAAGTAAATATAAAAATCGCAAAAACTTTAGAGATAAAAAAACTAATTCAATTAGCTAAAAACAATGCTTTAATAAATCTTGAAAAGACTGAAAATAATATAGCAAATAAGCTAAAAAGCTTTTTTAATCTTAGCAATACTCCTTATAATATTGAAGTATTTGATAATTCACATTTTCAAGGTCAAGCAATAATCGGAGCTTTAATTAGTTATGATGTGTTTTCTAATAGTTTTAATAAAAATAATTATAAAAGATTTAATCTTACTAGCAATAATGATTATGAACAAATGAGAGAAATGCTTACTAGAAGGATAAATTCTTTTGATAAATCAGCCTGTCCTGATTTGTGGGTTATAGATGGTGGTAAGGCTTTATTAGATTTAGCAAACGAGCTTTTAGCTCAAAATGAAATCAATTTAGATGTAATTGCAATTTCTAAAGAAAAATTAAATCATTTAGCACATAGAGCAAAAGGTGCTGCTAGGGATAAAATACATTTTAAGGATAAAGAATTTAATCTTAAAACAAGTGATGAAATATTGCAATTTATTCAAAAACTAAGAGATGAAGCTCATAGATTTGCAATTACTTGCCATCAAAACGCAAAAAGAAAACAAGATATAAAATCATCAAAATTAGAGCAAATTGGAATTTCAAAAGCTAGTATCGTAAAATTATTAAAATACTTTGAAAATTATGAAAATATATACAATGCAAGTTATGATGAAATAGCAAAAGTAACAAATAAAAATGTAGCAACTAAAATTAGCCAAATTATTAAGTAATCATTTAATTTAATAGACATAATTATGCTCTAAATTATATAAAGGATTGTTGTGTTCCCAAGCTTGTTTAATATATTATTATGTGCTATTTTAATAGCAAGTTTATTTATAGAAAACCTATTAAATCAAACAATTTTTACAATTATTCTAGCAATAATTTTGATATTTAATGCTGTTAGTTTTATGGCTGCATTAATTAGAAAAAAAAGTGCTAACCAAAAAATAAATATTTTAAAAGAAATTTTAAAAAGTTTAGGTGCTAATAGCGATAACTTAGATTTGAATAAGAATTTAAGATTAATCGTTGATGAGGTTGGTAAAATCAAACAAAAAATGATGGCTTTGCAAAATCACAATGAATTTTTACATAAGCATTTAATTGATAATGCTAAACAATTAAAGAATATAAATGCCGTGTTATCTTATACAAATGATAAGAATTTAAATCAAATTAAAGAATTAATAGAAAAGCATAATGAAGATAATATTCAAAATATATACTCTTTAACAAAAACTACAATTACATACGAAACTAATTACGATAATTTTGATAATGAGTTAAATCCTAATTTTGAAGGTGCAAAAATAGCTATTTTAAATAATGATTTATTAGAAAACTTTTTACTAGAAACATTGCTAAATCAATACGGAATTAGTGTTGATTTTTATACAAAAATTAATGATTTTTCAAATTATGCCTGCGTTATAGCCGATGAAAATTTTAATTATAAAGAAAAAAATACAATTATCTTAAGTGAAAATTGCAATAAAGATAGTTTTTTAAAAAGACCTTTTAATAAAAATAAATTAAAAAATATTTTAGTAACAATGCTAAATGATTATAAGAGTGATATGAATACAACAAATTATCAAAACGATGTATTAATATTGCTTAGTTCTGATATGCAAAGTGATTATTTATATCATATCGCAAATAAACACGCAAAATTGAATAAAAAAGTAGATAGTATAAGTTCATTTAAAGATGAACTAAAAAATAATTATAAAATCATTGCCATTGGATATGAGGCTATTTTATTTGATTATGAAAGTTTAGTTAGCAATATTAATCAAGTAAAAAGCGAAAATCCAAATACTTTTATAATGTTATTTTTAGGCAATAAACACGCTAAAAAGAATTTAGATTTTGCAGATTTGATTATTAAAGATGCTACAGAAACACAAATCGCAGAAGTAATGAAGAAATATTTATGATTAGATACTTGCTTTTTAAATACCTAAGATTTGATAAATCAATGCCATTTATTATGATTACTAAGCTACTTGCTTTTATCGGAGTAGCTTTAGGAGTTTGTGTTTTAATAATAACTATGGCAGTAATGAATGGAATGAATAAAAGCTTTATTGATAAGTTACTTACTATGAATTATCCAATTACTTTATATCCTAAAACCACATTAATTGATGAAGAATTAATAAATGAATTAAGTAAAAATTATAAAATCAGTCCTTTTATTCAAACACAAGCCGCTATTAAATATGGTAATGAAATGAGAGGTGCTATAATTTTTGGGATTGATTTTGAAAAAGAAAAAGAAGTAAATAAAATTTTTAAAGATTATTATTTAAATTCTAATTTGAAATTCCCCGCAATTTTAGGCAATTTACTAGCTTCAAGATTAGAAGTTAATAAAGAAGATAAAATACATATAATTTTTACAAATCTTAATGCAAATGCTTTTAGTATTACACCTAATATAAAAAGTTTTTATGTAAATAATACTTTTCATTCAGGTCTAAATGCTTATGATTCATCATATGTGTATGTAGATATTAAAGATTTACAAAAGGTATTAAAAAATAATGAGATTACAGGCATTCACATAGATACTGCAAACCCTAAAGAAGAAATTAAAAAATTAAATGAAAAATACAAAAATAATTATTTTTTAGTTGGCTGGTGGGAGCAAAACGGCAATATTTTAAGTGCAATTGACTTAGAAAAAAAAGCATTATTTTTTATTTTAATGATGATAGTAATTATTGCTAGTTTAAATATAATAACTTCATTATTTATGATAGTTTTAAATAGAAGAAATGAAATAGCCCTACTTTTAGCGTTAGGAACAAGCAAAAGCGAAATACAAAAATCATTTTTTACCATTGGTTGTTTTATAGGATTTGTTGGAATTATTTTTGGTTGTTTATTAGGATTTTTTGGACTTTGGTTTTTAGATACTTTTGATATTATTTCTTTACCAGCTGATGTTTATGGTAGTTCAAAATTACCTATTAATTTAAGCTTGAGTGATTTTTGCTTTATTATTTTAGGTGCTAGTTTAATAGTAGTGTTATCATCACTTTATCCAGCATATAAAGCAAGTAAAATTGATGTATTAAAAACTTTAAGAAATGAATAAAAAGGAGTTGTGTTATGCAAATGTTTAAAAAAGAAGATATGAGAAAAGTTGTAGAATTTTTTACTGCTAATATTTATAGGTATTTTTATGATATAGATTTTGAATTTTGTCTTACTTATATCAAAAGCCCTGATGAAGAGCATAGAAAAGTAATTGCTAGTATTTTAAGAAAAACTGATTGTGTATTTGAACTAGATAGTGGAATAATAATATTATTTTCTGGAACAAGTAAAGAAAAAACACAAATAATAAGTAATGAAATATATGATTTTTTAAATACTAAAGCAAGAGATTGTGTAGCTTTTTATCCTTATGATGGAGATAATTTTGATGATTTAATGTTAAGATTAAATAATCTTACTACTAAAAACTATAAAGTAAATATCTTAGATGAATCAAATTAAACATATCATTGATTTATTAAAGCAAGGAAGAAATGTATTTTTAACAGGTGGTGCAGGAGTTGGAAAATCCTACACCATAGAAAAAATAATAAAAAGTGAAGCTTTTAAAACCATAGTCTTAGCAAGCACTGCACTTGCTGCTATTAATATTGGTGGAGACACTGTTCATAGATTTTTTAAACTAAGACTTGCAAAAAACATTAATGAGCTAAAAACAAGTAAAGATGATTTAATGGCTTTAAATAAGTCTTTATCAAATATAGATTTAATAATAATTGATGAAATTTCAATGATTAGTAGTGATGTTTTTGATATGATTTATTCAAGGCTTTTTGGTTATAGCAATATAAAATTACTAATAGTTGGAGATTTTTATCAACTCGAACCTGTAAAATCCGATGGAAATTATGCTTTTTGCTCTAAATATTGGAATGAATGTAATTTTAAGGTGATTGAGTTAATTACCCAGCACAGAATGGAAGATAAGGAATTTTATGAAAATCTAAGAAGTATTAGGATTGGCAATATAACTAATACTTGCATAGAGTATTTTAAAAAGTATAAAATTCAAGATGATATAAATAATTATGATGATTATACAATTATTTGTGGCACCAATGAAGAAGCAAAAAATATAAATAATGCTAAACTTAAAAAAATTGATGATGAAGAATATGTTTTTAACTCAAGTATTAAAAAAAATACAGAATTAAATGAAGAACAAGAAAAAGAATTTAAACAATGGCTAAAAGCTCAACCAATTGAAGAAGAATTTATTTTTAAAATTGGAGCTAAAGTTATTTTTACTTATAATTCTGATAATTATTATAATGGAATGCAAGGAGAAATAATTGCGTGGGATAAAAGTGAGCAGGAATTAAAGATTAAATCTAATAGAATGATTTATTCAGTTTACCCTAAAGAATTTTTATACTTTAATGACCCTGAAATAGCAGCTAGCTATAGGGTTAATCCTAATTTGGTTGATACCAAGCCTGATGCTATATTAAAAGCATTCCCACTAAAATTATCATATGCTATTACTATACATAAAAGTCAAGGAATGAGTATTGATAAGTTAATTTGCAAATGCGATAGGATTTTTGCACAAGGTCAGCTATATGTTGCATTATCAAGAAGTTCAAATCCTAATAATTTTAAAATTATTTTTAATGGAAGTGATAAATCGTATGAGAATTTGTTTAGACTAAAGGCAAAGACAAATCAAGTGGTAAAGACATTTTATCAATTTTGCGATAAGGAACAATTATGAAAAAAATAATGCTAATATTTTTTAGTATTTTTGCATTTGCAAATAGTATAGAAATTAATAATTTTGAGACCGATTTGTATTCAAAATCAAACGGGCTTAAAAAAATTACTTTAAGTTTAAAAATCATAGGTGATAATGTTAATAACGAAAATGATTATATACAAGATAGTATTAATATGGTGATTTCTAGCTACTATTACGAAGATTTATTTACAGAACTTGGTAAGGAAAATCTCAAAAAAACCATAATAAAATATGCAGGTAAAAAATACTCTGTAAATATTGATGATATATTAATCATAAATCTAAAAAGCAAAGATAGTGCAGAAGCAATAAAAGAGATATTAAAAGACGCAAATTTAATATAAAAATTAATAAATAAGTTCATAAATTTTAGAACTTATTTAAAATTATTATTATAAATTATTAGCTAAATCTTTATCTTGAGAGTATTTAATATAACCTAAAACAAAAGCTAAAATAATTATTAAAATTACAAAAAATAAAATATTTAAAAAAGAATTTAAAAAAACAATAGGAAATTTAATAAACAAAAAGCTCATATAATTAGTAAAAAAAGCTTCGTAAAAATCCACACATAAAAAATATAATAAAATAGCTGGCAATAAGCCTATTTTAAACATAGAAAAAATCTGATTTTTATTTTGTATATTTTTATATTCTATTTTTAAAAATTGTTGATAGGCTAGTTTGATTAAATACATAAACACAAATGATAAAAGAATTTGAATTGAAACATTTGAAGCAATATAATCAGACAAATATTTAAAAAACATCAAAAAAGACATATAAGAAATGATATATCCATCAATCTTAGAAATAACCTTTAGCATAACTTTTCCTTTTAATAGAATTTAAAATAAGAATTTTAAATTCTTATTTTAAATCTTATCTTACTGATATTTTATCAAATCCTTAAATCCAGCTTCGCTAAAGCCTTTTAGTCTTAATTGGCAAGATTCACATTTACCACAAGCTAAATCATTACTATCATAACAACTATAACTAAGCTCTAAAGGTGCTTTTAGGCTCATTCCAAGTTTTACTATATCTGATTTTTTTAGCTTGATTAAAGGAGTAATTATTTTAATATCTTCTCCACTACCTTCTTTTATAAACGAAGCGGTTTTTTCAACGAAATCTAAAGTAGTATCAGGATAATTGCTAGAATCCTCACTAACTAAACCCGTATAAATCGCACTAGCATTAAATCTTTGTGCAACAGCAGCAGCAATACTATAAAAAATCCCATTTCTAAAAGGCACATAAGTATTTGGCAATTCACCATTTTTACCTAATTCATCTTTTGGAATTTCTAAACTCATATCAGTTAAACTAGAGCCGCCAATTTGTTTGAAAAAATCCATATCCACAACTAATTTTTCTATATTATAAAACTTGCAAATTTCATTAAAAGCTTGCAATTCTCTTTGCTCTGTTCTTTGACTATAATTAAAATGAAGGGCTATTACTTTATAGCCTTCATTTATAGCACAAGCAGTGCTAACGCAGCTATCTAGCCCTCCACTTAAAATACTTATAGCGATTTTACTCACTTATATTCCTTTACAAATTCTGCGATTTTTTCTATACCTTCTATGATATTTTCCATTGAAGTTGCGTAAGAAATTCTAAAATAACCACTCATGCCAAATCCACTTCCTGGCACGCAAGCTACTTTTTTATCATCTAAAAGCTTAGCACAAAACTCAACATCATCAGGATTAACACTAGAGCAATCAATAAATAAATAAAACGCCCCGCTAGGTTTTACGCTTAATTTAAGCCCATTAATGCTATTAATCATTTCACAAGCTTTATCTCTTCTTTTTTTGAATTCTTTTTTCATCATCTCAATATCTTTATCAATCTCTCCAACTAAAGCAGGAACTGCAGCAGCTTGAGTTATACTACAAATATTACTTGTGCATTGACCTTGAAGATTTTTCATTAATTTATTTAATTCTTTATTTTTACTAGCACTATAACCAAATCTATATCCTGGCATTGCAGCACATTTGCTAAGTCCATTTATTGTAACCGTGCGTTTTAGTGCATCTTCGCTTAAACTTGCAAACGCTACAAATTCTCCATCATAAACTAATTTTTCATACATTTCATCAGCTAATACAACAATACTAGTGCCTTCTAAAACTTTAGCTAATGCCATTAATTCATCTTTTGAATATAAAGCTCCACTAGGATTACTAGGATTATTTAATATTAATATTTTCGTCTTAGGTGTAATTGCAGCTTTTAATTCATCAGCACTGATTTTAAAATCTTTTTTAGGAGTTACAATCACAGGAACTCCACCCGAATACTTAACTTGCTCTGGATAAGTTACCCAATAAGGAGCTGGGATTATTACTTCATCGCCATCACAAACAAGTGCTTGAATTGCATTAAATAAACTATGTTTAGCTCCAACATTTGCTATTACTTCACTTGTCTCATAATCTAAATTATGGTCTTTTTTAAGCTTAGTGCAAATTGCTTTTAAAACTTCAGTAGTTCCAGATACTGGAGTGTATTTTCCGCATCCATCATTTATCGCTTTAATAGCTGCATTTTTTACAACTTGCGGAGTATCAAAATCAGGCTCTCCTGCACTAAAACTAATAACTCTTACGCCTTGTTCTTTTAGTAATTTTGCCTTAGCTGTAATTGCTAAAGTTATTGATTCTTCTAAACCTTTAATTTTTTCTGAAAATTGCATATTCTCTCCTTTTAAATTTTCTTTAAATATCCATTATCGTGCATAAATATGAAAAGCTCACCTAAAATATGTTTTTTAGTTTTTTCATTTATTAATTCCGAAGAATTTATTTTATCTTGAATTTTTTCATCAATTTCACGAATATCGTAGTCTAAATCTTCTAAAATATCCCTAATTGATTGACTTTCAATAATGCTTTCAATCTCATAACCTTTATCATCAATATCAATACTAACTTGAGTTGGATGGGTAAATAAATTATGCTTCATTCCTAATACTTCTTGATAAGCACCAACTAAGAAAAATCCTAAGAAATAATCTTCTTGCTCTACATCAACATCGTGTAAAAATAAAGGGCGCTTAGCAGCATCAAACGATATTTCTCCATCACTATCACAAGTTATATCCCAAATACTAGCTGATCTTGTTGGTTGAGTATCTAATCTATCAAGTGGCATTATAGGAAATTCTTGCCCTAAGCCCCAAAAATCTGGCAAACTTTGAAACATTGAAAAATTGACCAAATATCTTTCTTGAACTTCTTTTTGAGTTCTTAATAAATGTTTTGGACTTAGCATAGAAACTGCTTTTTTACCTATTAGATGAACCAATATTTCGGCATTTGAGCGGTCTTGTAAATCTACATATCCTAAGTCAAATAAGGTTAAAATACTATCTAAATGGTCATAACTATCGTGCATATATTCTACTGCATTGCTTGGCTTTATATTTTTGTATAAATCGCATAATTCATCTATTAATTGCGGGTTTTTTTCTTTTAACTGCATTTTGCTTTCTGAATATTCTTGAGAAAATAGTTCAAGAACAGGTGCTACTAATACTGCGTGAGAACCGCTTACAAAACGACCACTTTCTATATAAATATTTGGCTCTATTTCTTGTTTTTGTGCTGCAAGAGTTTTTAGAATAAATACAATATCATTTGCATATTCGCTTAAAGTATAGTTTCTTTGAGAAGTCTTTTGAAATTGTGAATACTCAATTGCTAAACCACCACCAATATCAATATTTTCAAGGTTATTTGCACCCATTTTGCGTAATTCAAAATAAATATTTCCTGCTTCGCTTAAAGCTTTTTTTAAAGGATGTATTTCATTAATTTGTGAGCCTATATGAAAATGTATCATAGTAAAACAATCTAATAAATCATTTTCTTTTAAAAGCCCTACTGCTTCTATTAATTCAGTTGATGTTAGACCAAATTTTGAATTAATCCCACCACTTTTAGCCCAAGTGCCACTACCTAAAGAATGTAGCCTTACTCTAAGACCGATTTTTGGTTTTATCCCAAAACGCTCTTTTGCTGTTTTGATAATTACTTCAAGCTCATTAATACCTTCAATAGTTAAAGTTATATTATGCCCCATTTCAGCAGCAATAAAGCCCATTGTTATTAGTTCTTTATCTTTAAAGCCATTAACAGTTATTGGAGCATTTTCGTTGTTATAAGCCATAGCTAATAATAATTCTCCTTTACTACCAGCTTCAAGACCATAATTTAGATTTTTACCAAGTTTTACAAGACTTTTTACAAAACCAGGAAATTGATTGACTTTTAGTGGATAAACAGCATTAAAACTACCACGATAATCAAATTCTTTAATGGCATTATTAAAATTTATATAGATTTGTTCTATTTGTTTTTTAATCAAATGATTAAATCTTAAAATTATAGGACCTTTATATCCATCATCTAAAAGAGTATTTACTATATCAATAATGGCAGGTTCGCTTCCGTATTTTAAACATACCTTGCCATTTTTAATGATAAAATTATCATCTCCCCAAATATCTATGCCATAATCATTCATAAAATTTCCTTTAATTCATCGTATTTTATACTTTTTTGTTCGCCACTTTCTAAATCTTTAAAAAATACTTCATTTTTACTAGCTTCATCACTACCAATTGCAATAAAGTATTTATAGTTTTGTTTATTTGCTATATTTAAATGTTTTGCTAATTTTTTTGCTTCGTAATTTAGATTAATTGTTTTTCCGTTTTCTCTTAAATTATCAACTAATTTATAAGCAATTGGCAATAATTCTTCATCTAATATACAAAAATAAGTATTTTGTAATTTTTGCTCTATATTTTTACTTCTTAAAATATCCATAACACGCTCAACACCCATAGCAAATCCAACGCCATAGCTTTTAGCTCCGCCTAAATACTCAACCAAATAATCATATCTTCCACCACCAGCTATTGCAGCCTTTGCACCTATTTCGCTACTTTCAAACTCAAATGCTGTTTTTGAATAATAATCAAGCCCGCGAACCAATCTTTCATCAATTACAAAACTAATCTCATTATCTTTTAAAATCTCTTGTAATTTAATAAAATCAGCCCTACTCTCATCGTCTAAAAACTCACTTAATTTAGGAGCGTTTGTTAAATGTTTAGCACATTCATCATTTTTACAATCTAATACTCTAATAACATTAGTTTGTATTCTTTTAGCACAATCAGCACAGAATTTAAAACCAGAACTATTTTCAATGTTTGCAATATATTCTCTTAATGCTTTTCTATAGTTTTGAAGGCATTCAGGCGAGCCTAAAGAATTGATTTTTAAAGTATAAGTAATATCAAGTTTTTTAAAGATTTTAGCAAGTATCATAATCACACTAGCGTCTTCATAAACATTAGCTATATTAAAACACTCTAAGCCAAATTGATGAAATTCTCTATAACGACCTCTTTGTGGTTTTTCATAGCGAAACATTGAGCCGTGATAAAACCATCTTTTAACAACTCCAGCTTTATCCATCTTATGTTCAATAAAAGCTCTTACAACCCCAGCAGTTCCTTCAGGTCTAAGACATACACTATCCCCGCTTTTATCTAAAAACTCATACATTTCTTTACCAACTATATCGCTACTTTCTCCTACGCTTCTTTTAAAAAGCGGAGTAACTTCTAAATGTGGCACTTCAATATAGCTATAACCATAAGTTTTTGCTACTTCTTCACAAGTTTTTATAATCTTTTCGTAAATTAACGCATCATCATCTAATAAATCATTCATTCCTTTAATTGCATGTATCATTTATATACTCCTTAATCATTGTATTTATTTTATCTATACTAAGACTTGCATCTATTGTAAAAACTTTTAAATTTAAAGCCTTAAAAATCGCTTCATAATTTTCTTGAACTTTTAAAAAATATTCTACGCCTTTTTGCTCTATTTTATCAAGGCTTTTATTATTTAATCTACTTTCTAATAATTCCTTACTGCCTTTAAAAAATATTATATGATTAGGTAAAACATTATTAGTTGCAAATAAATTAAAATCCAATAATTGTTTGTAATCACTATCAACTTCATAAGCTAAATGAGAAAACAAGCTCCTATCAGCTATAATAAATTCTTTAGTAAAATCAATTTTTGAAAATAATTCAGCCCTATCAGCTAAAAATAAAAACATTCTAGCCTTTTTACTCATTTCTTCATTTAAAATCAATTCTCTTAATTTTATTCCTAAAGTAGTTTCACCGGGTTCTTTTACAAAAATCGGCTGGAATTTAAAATAAGAATTTGGTAATTCTTGTAAAAGCTTAATTTGAGTGCTTTTGCCTAGAGTGTCAATTCCTTCAAAAGCGTAATAATTCATTTTAAATCCTTTAAAATACTAGATGGAACTAATTTTGAAATATCTCCACCATGAGCTTTAATGCTTCTTACAATTGAGCTTGAAATAAAGGCATTTTTAAGGCTTGGCATTAAATAAATAGTGTCAATTTCTTCGTTTAATTCAGCATTTGCATAGTGCATTTGTAACTCGTATTCAAAATCACTCACAGCCCTTAAACCCCTTACAATGGTATATATTTTTTGCTCTTTTGCAAAATCTACTAATAAATTGTCAAACCTTATTACTTCTACATTTAATCCACTTGTTGCATTTTTTACTAAATTAATCCTAGTTTCTAAATCATAATCAGGCTTTTTTTTATCATTTTTAGCAACTGCTATTATTAATTTATCAAAAATTTTTAAAGCCCTTTTTATTACATCTAAATGCCCATTTGTTATCGGATCAAATGTGCCTGGATAAATTGCTTTTTTCATTCGCTTTTCCATCTTTTAAATTTTTTATATTCAACTCCAAGCAAATCACACCATTTACCTATTACAAATTCTTTAAAAGAACTCTTAGAATATTTAGCGTAAATTGCAGGGGCTATTATACAGCCTAATTTATTTAATTTTAAAATATTTTTAAGCATTAATTCATTTAATGGCATTTCTCTTGGAGCTATTATGATTTTTCTATTTTCTTTAAGATTTACGGCAAAACTTCTTAAAATTAAAGTATCACTAAAACCATAACTAGCCTTTGCTAAAAAATCACTACTAGCATAATAAAACGCCGCATCAAGCTTAAAACTCCCACTTGATACAGGTGCAGCTAAATCATCATTTTTTAAAAGAGTAATATTTGTATTTTTAATGTATTTTTTTAATTTTTTATTATTTTCTTCTTTTAAAACCTTTAAAGCACCTTTACTAAGGATTAAATACACTTCATTTTCTTTGCTTAATACCTTAGCTAATTTTAAAGCCAAATTAACTCCACTAGCTCCATTAATCGCTACTAAAAATCTCATTTTATTAAGACCTGTTTTTCATTAATTATTTCGCCAGTTAGATTGTGTCCTTGAGTGTTTTTAAGGCGAATTCTTTGACCTTTTACTCCACTTTGCAAGGCTATTAAATCAACAAACACACTCAAATCTCCATCATCTAAAATACCAACTACACTATCATCTTTATTAATTAAATAATTTGGCATTAACATAGAGGTTTTTATAACACTACCTGCTCTTACTTTGCTTTTAAACTTAATACTATTATCAAGTGTTCTTAAAGCATTATAAGGCAATTTTGAAAAATCAATTTTTTCACTTTTTAAATCAAATAGCCCTATTTCTTCATCTTTTAAGACATCTTTTTTTAAAATATAAACCTTAGTAAGAGCTTGTAATTTAAAAGATATTTGCATATCTTTATCATTGCAATTTGCTTTAAAAAATCCTTGTTTGCTAAGATTTGGATATGTAATAATTTTGCAATTATTAATATTAGGATTAAAACTAAGGCTTTTTATTTCTAAAAATTCATCTTGTTTTTTCCAATGTTTTAATAATTCATCGCTTAAATTATTAGCAAACAAAACACCACTTAATACAAATAAACTAAATACTTTGTTCATAAACTCTTACTTTATCGTTTTGTTTAATATCACAATTAATAGGACAAATTATGTAATGAGTGCATTTATTTAATGGAGTAATTTGTCCGCTACTAAGTTTTGCATTATTAAACGGAACAAAAGTGTCATTTATAATATTTCCAATAACTACATTTTCTTTATTATTTTTAATTTTTAAATCCATTGATATAGGATATAAAAAACTTGGCTTTTCATATACAATTCCTTGCATTTTATAAATTAAAGCTCTTGCATAAATTAAGGCCCCAATATAAGCGCTCATAGGATTACCCGGTAAAACCAAAATATATTTATTATCTTTAAAATATAAGCTAACAGGACCTGCAGGTTTCATTTTTACCTTAGTAAAAATAGGCTTAAAACCTAGCTCATCTAAAGCTTTTTTGATAAAGTCAGCATCACCTACACTTGCAGCTCCGATACTTACAACTAAATCAAAATTATCTAAAGCACCTTTTAAAGAATTTAAAACAAACTCATATTCATCTTTTAAAACCCCTAAATAATAAGGTTTAGAAAAACTCTTAAAAGCAGAATAAATTCCATAAGCATTAGAATTATAAACACCAAATCCATTTGAATAAGGCTCAATAATCTCAAGACCACTTGCAAAAATACCAACTTTTATTTCTTTAATAACTTCAATATTAAAAACTCCATTACTAGCTAAAATCATAATAATTTCATCAGTAATTACGCCTTTTTTGATAATTAATTCGCCTTTTTTGTATTCTTCGCCTTCATATCTTATAGCTTCACCTACTTTTAAATTATCACTTGTAGCATACATTAAATCATCTTTAATAATAGAGTTTTCAACCATTAAAACACTATCAGCACCCTTTGGCACTCTTGCACCTGTCATAATCTTTACACATTCGCCACTTTTAATCTCGCATTCACTCATATCTCCTGCAAAAATAGTCTTTAAAACTTTAAGACCATTTTTAAACTCACTAGCCTTTAAAGCATAGCCATCCATTGCAGAATTTGTAAATAAAGGAGCGTTACATTTAGCATAAAAATCATTCGCTAAAACTCTTCCTTTTGCATCAAATAAATTAATAATTTCGGTGCTTTGAGTGTGATTAAGTGATTTTATATTTTCTAACGCTTCATTAATTGTCATTCTTCTTCCTTTAATTCAACTAATTTCGCACCTAATTTACTTAATTTCTCACACAAATTCTCATATCCACGCTCTAAATGATAAATTCTATGAATATTAGTAGTCCCATTTGCAGCAAGTGCAGCTAAAATTAATGCCGAACTAGCTCTTAAGTCAGTTGCCATCACTTCAGCACCTTGTAAATTAGAAGTCTTAACATTAGCAATATGTCCATTTAGCTTGATATTTGCACCCATACGATTTAGCTCACTTACATGCATAAAACGATTTTCAAATAATCTTTCATCAATAATACTTTCTCCATTTGCCTTAAGACATAAAGCCATAAATTGAGCTTGCATATCAGTAGGAAAGCCTGGATATTCGCTAGTTTTGATATTTGCTGCTTTATAATCGCTTGAATATACTTTAATACTATTTTTTAAAGTTTCATATTTAATCCCCATTTCATCAAATTTTGATAATAATGCACCCAAATGCTCTGGAATTATATTTTTAACTTCTATATTTGATTTTGTAATAGCACCTGCACAAAGATATGTTCCTGCTTCAATTCTATCAGGAATAATTTCGCAAGTAAAATCAGTATTTAATTTGGTTACTCCTGTGATTTCAATAGTATTTGTCCCTATACCTTTTATATTAACACCTGCTTTTACTAAAAACTCACATAAATTAACGATTTCAGGCTCACAAGCTGCATTTATTATAGTAGTTACACCTTTAGCATAAACTGCTGCTAAAATTGTATTTTCAGTAGCACCAACAGAAATTTTATCAAAATGTATTTTAGCTCCAACCAACTCTCCACTAGCTTTTACATAGCCATCAACTAATTCAATATTAGCACCCATTTTCTCTAAAGCACTTAAGTGCATATCAATTGGGCGTTGTCCTATAGCACAGCCACCTGGTAAAGATACTTCGCAAATTTTAAATCTACTAAGCAAAGGTCCTAAAACCAATATGCTAGCACGCATTTTGCGAACAATATCATAAAGTGCTTTTGTATTAAATACATTGCTTGAATCAATTGTAACGCTATGATTATTTAGTTCATATGTAGCTCCTAAATTCTCAAGCAATCTTAACATAGTCTTAATATCTGATACTAAAGGAAGATTTGTTAAAGTGCATTTTCCTTTAATAAGTAAAGCAGCAGCAAGTAATGGTAAAGCTGCATTTTTAGCTCCACTAATTTCTACGCTACCGCTTAATTTTGCGTTACCTTCTATTTTTAAATATTTCATTCATTATCCTTTTGTATGTGAAAACCTGCCCAAGTTTGAGTAACAGGCATTAATTCTATTCTATTTATATTTACATGGTCTTTTAAATTAATAATACTAATAACTGCATCAGCAATATCTTCTGCATCAAGGTATTTTGTATTTTCATAAACTTTATCAGCTGCAATTTTATCGCCTTTAAAACGCACTTCGCTAAATTCTGTCTTACATAATCCTGGTGCAATATCAGTAATTTTTATATTATTTTTTCTTACATCATTTCTTAATGCGTGACTAAATTGACCCACAAAAGCTTTAGTTCCTGCATATACATTACCACCAAAATAAGGATTATTAGCAGCAACTGAACCAAAATTAAATATGTGTCCGCCGTTTTCAAGCATTCTTGGTAAAATCAAATGAGTTACATATAAAAGCCCTTTTATATTAGTATCAACCATAGTTTCAATATCTGCTAAATCTAATTTATAAAACTCTCCTAAACCTAATGCTAATCCTGCTGAATTAACTAAAACATCAATTTTATTAAAATCATTAGGCAAATTATTTACAACATTTTTTAAAGCATTTATATCTCTTACATCAGCTTCTGCTATATATACATTATTTTTAAATTCATTTTCAAATTCTAATAATTTTTCCTTGCGTCTTGCAAGAACTACTACTTTATAATTATTCTTTAAAAGTCTTTTAGCAATCGCTTTTCCAAAACCACTACTAGCACCTGTTACAAACGCTGTTTTCATTGTTCTTTCTCCTTTAATCCTAATTTTTTTAAATACTCAATATTTTCTTTATTGTTATAAATCATCGCATAATCTAGTGCATTTAATCCAAAATTATCGCTTATCGTATAATCAGCCTTATTTTCTATAAGCAATTTTAAGGTATTTAAATTCGCTAAAGACGCTGCGTGTATTACTAAAGTCTTTGCAGGATGAATGTAAGAGCAAAAAGAAATATAATAAGGAAGATTTGTTTTTAGCTCTTCTTCACTATCAATTTGTTGTAAATTAAGATTAGCCCCATATTTTATAAGTAATTTTATAGTTTTAATATCGCTGATTTCAACTGCATAAAAAATCGCACTTTTACCAAGAGCATTTACATAATTAACATTAGCTTTGTTTTCTAATAAATATTCTAATGCTTCATAATAATCAAGTGCATAAAAAATCGCACTCTCATAACCTGAATTAATATTTGTATTATTTTTAGCTAAAAACTCTATTATTTTCATATCTTTTTTAGCTAATAAAGCTATTTTTAATAAAAAATCTAACTGATAATAATTTGGGCTAATTTCGTTAAGATATGCAATGCTATCTTCTGGATTTTCTATCTTTAAAAATTCAATATAAATATCATCAAGCTTAATAAATTTATTAATAGAGCCAAAAGCTCTCATTCCTAGCCTTTGAGTGAAATTCTCACAAGATTTTTGATAATTTTTAGAAGAAAGCTTTATAAAATGCTCCTTGTTATTGCTACAAAAATTATTTATTTCATTATTAAACTCATCAAATAATCTTTTATTGCCAATGCTTTGATAAGCCCAATATTGAAAATAATCATAATATTTATCATAATCTTTTATAGGATTTTGATAAATATTTTTATCATTATAAGCTTTATTTAGCTCATCTATATAATTATTTAAATTTACAAAATAATCATGTCCGTTACACTCAACATTTCTTCCGCTAATTGTCTCGGCTAATTTAAATAACTTTTCATCACTTAATTCCTTTGAAAAAACAAAAGCACTAATTAATAAAAATACAATCTTTTTCAATACAAATCCTGATAATTTAATAGCCCTAACTTTAACATTTTTAAATAATTATTTGGTATTTTTTCGCACTAGTTTTAAATAAAAAATATAATTAAGTTTGTGCTAAATCAATATATATTCTTAATACTAAAATATAAAAATTACGCTTTTTTAAAGAAATTAATATTGAATTGTTATTAGTTTTTGATAGCAAAATTAGGAATTTAAATTCCTAATCTTTAACTAAGCCTTTTTTTAAATCCCTTATTAAAAATCTAGCAGGATGAAGTGCGTGTTCGTATCTTTTAAACATTCCGCTAGGTGTGTTGTTAAAATAACTAGCAATTAATCTTGCAGATGTTATCGCACTAGATAAACCCCTTGAACCATGAGCTGTATTTATAAAAATCCTACTTCTTGGAGAATTTACTTGCGGTTTATGTTTATCAAATTGTAAAGATTTATAAAGATTTTTATATTTTTCTTCATTAAAATAAGCTCCAACAATAGGAAATCTATCTGAAGAATAACTTCTATAACCAACCCTATTACCTATTACCAAATCACTAAAATCAGCTTTAAAAATTTCTTTAAAATTATTTATATTAATATCATCATACTCTCTACTTGCTTCAGCAATTAAGTTTCTATCATAAGTAGCACCTAATAAAATAATCCCATCTTTTGCTCCAGTTATATAAGCTTTTGAGCTAATTGGGTGCTTATATTTAATTTTATTTTTTAGCCAAGTTGCCTGACCTCTTACTACTGATAATGGTAAATTACTAAAGATTTCTTTAGAATATGCACCACTAGCAAATATTACAGCATCAAAAATCATAGTCTTATTATCAAAATCAAGCTCAACTCTATCATAAAATTCTCTAAAACTATTTAGTTTATAATTTAAAAATATCCTAGTATTGGATTTTGCAAAAATTTTAGGAACTAATTTACAGGGTTCTAATGTCCCACCATCTTTTAAATATGCAAAATCAAAATGTAATTTAATTAATGGATTATCCTTTTGTAGTTTAAATCTTTCTCTTAATTCATCAGTATATGCGTGCTCTAATATCCCTTCTAGGTTATAGCCTAATTTTTTATAAAATTTTGAGCTATGCCAAAACGAAAACTGACTAAATTCTCCTAACAAACTTGATGGATTTTGAATTAATGCTGTTAATAACCCTATTTTATTTCCACTTCCTTCGTTTGCTAAAGTATGGCTTTGCTCAAATACACTAATAGTTTTACCTAACTTTGATAGTTCATAAGCTATTGTAGCGCCTGCAATACCACCACCAATAATTGCTATATTATTAACTTCTAAATAATTTTTATGAAAATATCCTTCTATATCATCTTGCAAATCTTTATGTTTTAATATAGCAAGAGTGCTTTCTCTTTTTATTCCCAAATTAATATCGTGTATTTCAAATCCTAATTCAATTAAAGATTTTTTAAAATCAGAATTTGAACTATAACTAACCAATTTACCAGTTAATTTTAATAGCTTTTTGACATATTTTAAAGTCTCTTTAGAAAACATTTCTTTATTTTTATTAGGAGAAAAACCATCAGCATATACAACATCAGCTAAAAAATCTAAATCTTTTAAAGCAATATTTACATCTTGAAATACTAAGTCAAGAACAACACCATCAAATTCTATTCTATAAATTCCATCTTTACAAGGTGGGTAATCATTAATAAAATTATTATTTAACTCTATACCAAATTTATTACAAAAATATCTTATATCATCAATACTTTGGTAATAATTTTCAATCGCTACATAATGGAGTTTTATGCCTAAATCAATAGCTCTTTTTGCACTTAAAAAGAAATTTAAACCCAATCCAAAACCAAGTTCTAAAATAGTTAATTTATTAAATGCGTTACTAAAAGCATTATCTATATAAATTCCATTTCTTTCTTTTAAAGGTTCTTTTATGTTGTAATAAAAATCATCAAAATCTAAAGAAAAAATCTCATCATTTTTTAAAATCCAATTCGCCTTTTTCATAAAACTTCCTTATTTATTTTTAACAAAATAACTCTCAATTCCATTTACAATACCATTTACCAAATAATCCTGATAAGCACTATCTGCGATATTTTTACCTTCAATAGGATGTGATATATAGCCAACTTCAATCAAAACAGCAGGCATTAAAGCACCAACTAAAACCCAAAAAGGAGCTTCTTTTACGCCACCATCTCGCTTTAAATATCCCTTAGGTATATTATTTAAAATACCACCTTGTATATCAATAGCTAACTTATTAGATGAAATAATTTTTTCTCTATTTAAAAAATTCAAAAAAGTTTGTTTAGAAAAATAATTCATCTCTTCAATATCACTTTTATTTTCTATTGCAGCTGCGTTTTTACTTCTTTCGCTTCTAGCTGGAGAGAGAAAATATGTCTCAATTCCATATATTTTATCAAATTTTGTCTTATCCCCGATAGAATTTGCGTGAATACTTATAAATAAATCACTTTTTTTATCATTTGCCATTTTAGTTCTATCTCTTAGATTTATATAAACATCTTTTTTTCTTGTTAAAAATACTTTATACCCTTTGTTTTTTAGAGCTTTTTCTAATTTTAGAACTATTGATAGAGTAATGTTTTTTTCATATCTGCCAAAAGCAGTTGCACCTACATCTTTTCCACCATGACCTGCGTCTAAAGTAATTAATAAATTTGATTTTTTAAATCCAACTTCAACTTTTTCACTAATCTCATCAGTGCTTACTTCTAAAGAATTATTATTTATATTAAAAAATATTTTTTTAGTATTCTTAGAGTATAAAACCACTCTTACCTTTTTAGGATTAAATTGTAAAACACTAATAGAGTATGTTTTAAAATCATAATTTTTCCTACCACCATTTAAAACTGCGTCAAATTCTAAAATTTGATTGTTGCTATAGCTAAAAGTTTTAATATCATCATTTGATAAAGAGTTGTTTAAAGTCAATAAAACCCCATTATCTTTTTTAACGGCTTTTGTAATTGTTATAGGTTTTTTGCTTTTATCATTTGTAATATTATTTGTAGCATTATCATTACTATCTAGCTTCGTATTTATATTACTTTCTTGTTTGTTTTTATCGTTAGTAGTAGCATTTTTTACATTATTATTTACTTTAGTATTATTATCTAATTCTTTTTTATCTTCAACTAAAGATTTTTTTATTTGAGTAGTATTTTCTTGCTTATTTTGCTCTTGCAAATTACCATCTATAGTAATAAGTAAAACATTATTATCAATCTTATAATCTAATTTCAAATCAGATTTTGACCTTAATACAAATCTTACTTTTTCCGGATTAAATTGAACCAAACTTACTTCATAATTTTTATCTATGAAATTTTGTTTTCCTATATCTAAAGCAGCATTAAATTCCAATATTTTATTTTTTAATTCTTTTGTATTATAGATAATACTTTTTATATTATTATCAAAATCTCCTTTTAATGATATTTCTATTGTATTATTTGCCTTATTAATTTTAGTTATATAAGTTTTTTTTACTTCTTCTTGTTTTGTTTCTGGCTTATTTTGACTATTTATATTTTTAGAATTTAAAGTATTTGTTGTAGTTTTAGTATTTTGTGTTTTGGTATTTTGAGTATTAATTGATTTTTGCTCTTTAGCTATATCTTTAGTCTTTTTTGCATCAGTATTATTTATGTTATTAAATGAAATCTTATTAGGATTAATACCTAAATCTTGTAATTCTTTTTGATATGTAGATGAATCAAGTTTTAATGTTTTTGAACTTAAAATAATTCTTTTTAAAACTTCTTTTTTGGTATCAATATCATCAGAAATTATACTTTTAATATATATAGTTTTTAATCTCTGATGAATTGCTAATTGTTCTGTTTTGCTAGATAATAAAAAACTCTTATCAAAATTAACAAATTCTTCATTTAAACTACTAGCAAACAAAACAACGCTTAGTAATAATAGTAAGATTTTATTCATCTTCACCATTAACTAATTTTTCAATCAACTCTTTAACACTAATTAACTTATTTAATCTATATCCATTAGCACCTGTAAAAAATAATCCACTTTCCTTTTTTCCACTATAAGCATCATAAAGTCTTTCGGCAATACAATATCCTACCTTTTTAGCGCCCCTACCACGTTCACATGGTGCAACACAATTTGCTATACAAGAAATTTTAGGAGCAGTGCCTTCTTCTATCATTTTTTGAAGATTTGTTCTAATACCACGAGCAGGATAGCCAACAGGACTTTTTAGCAATTCTATATCTTCTTTTTTAGCATCTAATAATACTTGTTTAAATTCAAGTGCAGCATCACATTCATAAGTTCCTATAAATCTTGTTCCCATTTGAACCCCATTTGCACCTAAACTAATAGCATTTAAAATGTCATTTTTATTCCAAATTCCACCAGCTGCAATTAAAGGAATATTATCTCCCCATTCATTAAGTTCAGCTCTTACTTCAGGAATTAATTTTTCTAATTGGTAATTTGGGTCTATACATTGCTCGTATGTAAATCCTTGATGACCACCACTTAAAGGCCCTTCAAGAACAACTGCATCAGGCAATCTATCGTATCTTTGAGTCCATCTTTTACAAATTATTTTAAGAGCTTTTGCTGATGATACAATAGGAATTAATGCAACATCAGGAAAGTCTTTAGTAAATTCTGGCAAATTTGTAGGTAATCCTGCACCACTAATAATTGCATTAAAACCGACATTGCAAGCGTCTTTTACTATTCTTTCATATTCGTTTGACGCGTGCATTATATTACAGCCTAATGGTGAGTCGTTGCAGATTTTTCTAGCATTAGTAATTACAGCATTAAGTCCTTTTGTAGAATAAAAATTCTCACTTCCATAAGGTTTGCCATTTAGTTCTTTGTTAATATGTGCTCTATTTTCATAAAACCCAGTTCCAACCGAACTAATAATACCTAAAGCTCCATTTAAACTAACATTACCAGCTAATTTATCCCAACTTATTCCAAGTCCCATACCTCCTTGAAATACCGGCACTTTTAATGTAAAATTTCTTATTTTTAATTCTGGTAAGCTCATTATTATCCTTTTATTATTACTTTTGCAAATTTTCTTTTTCCAACTTGAATTATAAATTCACCATTGCTTAATTTTAGTTGTTCATCGCTAATTTTTTCTCCATTAACACTTACAGAATTAGCTTTTATAGCTCTTCTTGCTTCACTACCTGAACTTGCCAAATTAGTATCTTGCATTAGTTTTATAATCCATTGTTCTTCATTAAAATTAAACTCCACAATATCACTTGGAATTTCATTTTTACTATGAATATTATCAAACTCATTTTTCGCATTAATTGCTAAATCTTTACCCCAAAATCTCTCAACTATTTCTAAAGCCAAATTTTCTTTAGCAACCTTTGGATGTAGAGTATTGTTTTTAATATTGTCAAAAATATCATTAATTTCTTTTGTTGTCTTAAAGCTTAAAAGATTGTAATATTCTTTCATTAATTCATCACTTATACTAAGTAATTTTGCATACATAGAATTTGGTTCTTCACTAACTCCGATATAATTACCCAAACTCTTACTCATTTTATTAACACCATCAAGACCTACTAAAAGCGGTAACATTATAATACCTTGTTCTTTACCTATATTATAAGTTCTTTGTAATGTTCTACCCATTAATAAATTAAATTTTTGGTCTGTTCCACCCATTTCAATATCACATTTTAATGCAACGCTATCATAACCTTGTAAAAGTGGGTATAAAAATTCGCTAATTGATATAGGGCTTTGTTCTTTAAATCTTTTCGTAAAATCATCTCTCTCAAGCATTCTAGCTACACTAAAAGTTGATGTAAGTTCAACTATGCCAACTGCTCCTAAAGCATTAAGCCAAGTTGAATTAAATTTTAATTCAGTTTTTTCTTTATCTAAAATTTTAAAAACTTGCTCTTCATAAGTTTTTGCATTTTTTAAAACTTCTTCCTTGCTTAATTGTTTTCTAGTAGCACTTTTGCCTGTTGGATCACCTATTTGAGCAGTGAAATCTCCTATTAGGAATTGAACTATAGCACCATGATTTTGTAAAAATCTCATTTTGTTTAAAATAACACTATGACCTAAATGTAAATCAGGTGCAGTTGGATCAAACCCAGCTTTTACATAAAATACTTCGCCCTTTTCATAGTAATTTTTAATCAAATTCTTAATTTTTTCTAAATCAATAAATTCTGATACACCGCGTTCTAAATCATTATAAATTTCATTCAAATTCATCTTTATCCTTTATTCACTATAAGCGTCTTTTAATGATATAAACTCATAGATTTTACATTTTGTTTTGATTTTTTCTTTTGCTATTTCTATATTTTGATTATCAGGTACTTCAAAAACTATTTCAAAATACTCCAATAAACTATCAGCATTTTTTGTAATATTAATACTATTAACATTGATTTGTAGTTTTAGTAATTCTGTTAATAATGCTAATAATGTGCCTTTTTTATTCTCTAAAGAAAAAATCATTTTATAATTTTTAGGAGCATGCTTAGACCATTTAATTAGCACCATTTCTTCTTTAGAATCTTCCATTAATTTACTTGCTCTTTCACATAATTTATTATGAATTGTAACAGAATGATTATGTTTAAAAGCAACTATATCATCACCTCTTTTTGGATTACAACAATAATCAAAATCCACATTATTTATTTTGTAGTTTGAATATACAACAAGATTTTCTATTCTTTGTTTTTTTAAATCATAATTTTTAACTAACCAAATTCTTTTTGAATATTTTTTAAGACTATCTATAACCTTACTTAAAGTAATATTATCTGTAGTGCATTTTTTAACATTTTTTGATAATTTTTCATTTGCAATCCAAGTATTTATTTTATCTTCATCAGCACTAAAAATAGTTTGCAAAATTCTTAACCCAGCTTTTTGGTCTATACTTGAAATTCTTTGTTTACAATGTGATTTAATCATAGCTTTGGCTCTAGCAGTAACCACACTATCAAGCCAAGAACATCTTGGTTTTGCGTTATCATCTATCTCAATTCTTACAATATCCCCATTTTTAAGACTTGTAAGTAATGGAGATTTTACTCTGTTTATATAAGCGTGACTTGCTTTAAGACCAATTTGTGAATGAACTTCAAAAGCAAAATCAAGAGCAGTCGAACCTCTAGGTAATGTAAAAATCTCTCCTTTTGGGGAATAAACTGCAATATCTTCAACATATAAACTATCTTTTGCATATTCATAAAATGCTAAATCATTGTCTTTTTCTTCTAAAGAACTATTGGTTGCTATATCATTTACCCAATCAGCTTTATAGTCTTCTTTATCATTTTTATATTTCCAATGTGCTGCAATTCCAAGTTCTGCAGTTTCGTGCATTTTATATGTTCTAATTTGTGCTTCTATTATTGATTGCGCGTCAAATAAAGTAGTATGGATTGTTTGGTAACCATTTTGCTTAGGTAAGGCAATATAGTCTTTAAATCTTGAAGCAAGTGGATTGAAATGCACATGTAAAAGCCCTAAAACTATATAACAATCTTTAACATCTTTTACTAAAATTCTAATCCCCAATAAATCAAGCACTTCTTCAATACTAACGCCTTTTCTTTGCATTTTTAAAAAAATAGAATATACATGTTTTATTCTTTTTTCTATTTTAAAATCTACATCTTCAATATATCCGTTATCACGCATTAAATTAATTATTTTTTCAATAAAATCATTTAATGTTAATTGTAATTGCACATTATTTGCCTTTAAATAATCTGCTATTTCTTTAAATTCTACTGGCATTAGATATTTAAAGCTCAAATCTTCTAAGTAATTTTTAATACTAGAAATTCCTAACCTATGTGCAATTGGTGCATATACCATTAGAGTTTCTTCAGCTATTCTTTTTTGTTTTGCCTCTCTTAACGCATCAAGAGTTAGCATATTATGCAATCTATCACATAATTTAACAAGCAATACCCTACTATCTTCAATGCTAACCATCAGCATATTTCTAAAAGTCATTGCTGATTTTCTAAGTTTTTCGTTTGATTCTGAACTAGCTAAATTATCTCCCCTAATCTCAACTATTTTAGTCATACCTTCAACCAAAATACCCACAGAATGTCCGAACATTTTTACAAGTTCTTCCTGAGTGCATTCGGTATCTTCTACAACATCGTGCAAAAGTGCTGCTAAAATCATACTTTCATCTTTTGAAAAGAAAGCTACAAAACACGCAACTAAAATAGGATGAATAGAATAAGGTTCTCCACTTTTTCTAAATTGTCCTTCATGTGATTTTATACAAAAATCTAAAGCTTTTTCAAGCATAGGAGTGCTTGAAAAAAGTGAATACAATAATTCCCGTGCTTTATTTAAATCATTACAATGCTTAATGTCTTCTAATAATGTTTCAAAACTTAGAATATTTTTCATTTTTTTTATTCGTTTATTACACCATCAAATATAATTTTTTCTTCAGCAACTTCTAACATTGCTATATCAGTAAATTTCATTTTTCCTTTTTCAACTTTTACTAAAGGTTCAGCACCATCACTTAATTCTCTAGCTCTTTTAGCTACTATTAAAGATAGAATATATCTATCATTTCCTACTTTTTCTAATGCTTTTGCTGCTACTTGTTCAGTTCTCATTTTATTCCTTTTAATTAATTTTTTACGATTGAGCAATTGCTAAAATCATCTTTAATAATTTTTAAAATATTACCTTCTTCAAACATATTGCAAACTACTATTGGTAATTTATTATCCTTAGCAAGTGCTATTGCTGTATCGTCCATTACCTTAATATCATCGCCCATAGCAAGTTCGTAACTTAACTCATTATATCTTTTTGCATCTTCAAATTTCATAGGGTCTTTATCATATACACCATTAACTTTTGTTGCTTTAATAATCATTTCAGCATTAATTTCAATAGCTCTTAAAACTGCTGCAGTATCGGTAGTAAAAAATGGATTACCTGTTCCTGCTGCAAAAATTACAACTCTACCTTTTTCTAAATGTCTTTGCGCTCTTCTCATAATATAAGTTTCGCAAAAAGCTTCCATTTGAATAGCACTCTGAACTCTTACACTAATTCCACAACCTTCTAACGCTTCTTGCATAGCAATTGAGTTTATCACGGTAGATAACATTCCCATATGATCGCCACTAACACGCTTAATTATCCCATCTTTAGCAGCACTAACTCCACGAATAATATTACCACCACCAATAACAATTCCTACTTGAGTTCCAGCATCTACTAATTGTTTAATTTGTCCTGCAATAAACTTTAAAATGTGAGTATCTATTCCAAAGCCTTGCTTTCCAGCCAAAGCTTCACCTGAAAACTTAATTAAAATTCTTTTAGCCATAATGATTTCTCCTTAATTGATAAACGCGATACTACAAAAAAATTTTTAACGCTTAAACTCAAGTAAGAATTTTTCAATCTGATATCTATCTCTATAAGCAGGGCTCATTAAATGAATTAAACAATCTCCTAAATCAAGAACACTCCAATCATCAGTGCATTCTTCATAATAAACTTTACTATTATGTTTTTTTAACAATTCTTTAATATCTTCAATTATTGCAAAAGATTGTTTAGTAGAAATCATAGTTGCAATAATTACTTCATCTACAAAATATTCACTTCCTTTAATATTAATCAACTCAACATTCTCTGCTTTTTTTTCATCTAAAAGCTTAATAATATCTTCATTTCTATTCATTACTTTCCTTTATAAAATTCTTTTACTTCATCTTTAATTTTAGGATTTACTTTTTCCAAAATCAAATTATTTCTTATAAAACTTGAAGATATATCTTCATTTATTTCAAGTCTTAAATAATTATCTGGTATAAAAATATTATCCCTACTAGCTATAACAAAAACGACATTTTTAGATAATTCATCAAAATTATGCCATTTATGTAAAGTTTTTAAATGATCAGCCCCTATTATAAAATAAATTAAGCTAGAATTTAGTAAATTTTTAAAATACATAACACTCTTAAAACTAGGAACTGGCTCATTTTGAGATATTTCATAATCACTTATTAATAATTTATCACTTTCAACAAACACGCTCTTTAGCCATTTTAATCTAAGTTCTGGACTAGCATTAAAATTATTTTTAAATAAACTAATATATGTTGGCAATATTATTAATTTATCAATATCTAATGTATCTAAAGCTGCTTTTACTACTTTTTCATGACCTAAATGAACTGGGTCAAAACTACCACCAAAAATTGCTATTTTCAAAATCTCTTAACCTTTTTTTATTAGTATTATCTCAAATTTTTTAAATAAAGGGTTAAAAATGGGAGTAAATGTAGCGATTAATGGATTTGGTAGGATTGGTAGATGTCTTAGTAGAATAATTCTTAATGAAAACAAAATGAATTTAGTAGCAATAAATTGCTCGTGGGATATGAAAAGTATTAAATACCTTCTAAAATACGATAGTGTTCATGGGAATTTCAATCAAGAAATTGACAATGATGGAGAAGATATTTTAATAGTAGGAAATAAAAGAATTCAAATAATTAGAAGTAGAGAAATTGAAAATATTGATTTTGCTAAATATGGAGCTAGTTTAGTTTTTGAATGCACGGGAGCATTTTTAACACAAGAAAAAACTAAAGCATATTTAGACAATGGTATTAAACAAGTAATTATGTCAGCACCACCAAAAGATAATACACCTATGTTTGTAATGGATGTAAATCACACTAAATATAACGGCGAAGCTATTATTTCAAATGCAAGTTGCACAACAAACTGCCTTGCACCAATGGCAAAAGTTTTAGATGAAAATTTCGGTATTAAAAAAGCTTTAATGAATACAATTCACGCATATACAGCAACTCAAGAACTATGTGATACAAAATGCCCTAAAGACATTAGAAGGGGTCGCGCAGCAGCACTAAATCTAGTCCCATCAAGCACAGGTGCAGCAAAATCAATAGGTAAAGTTATACCTAACCTTTTAGGTAAAGTTGATGGTCAAAGTGTTAGAACTAGCTTAGCAAATGTATCAATGCTTGATTTAACTTTATTGTTAGATAAAAAAACTACAAAAGATGAAATAAATGAAACTTTTATAAAAGCAAGTAAAACAATGAATGAAATTCTAGCAATTGATTACGATTGCTGCGTTTCAAGTGATTTTTGCACTAGCACTTATGGATGTATATTTGTCCCTGATTTAACTCAAATAATTGATGAAGATTTTGTAAAAGTTCTAGCTTGGTATGATAATGAATACGGATATTCATATCAATTAAATAGATTAGCTCAATATATTAGCAAGGAGAAATAATATGCCTTTAATTTCCATAAAAGATGTAGATTTAGTAAATAAATGTGTTTTTATTAGATGTGATTTTAATGTCCCACAAGATGAATTTGGAAACATTAGTGATGATAGAAGAATAAAATCTGCAATTCCAACTATTAAATATTGCCTTGACAATGATGCTAGAGTGATTCTTGCAAGTCATTTGGGTAGACCAAAAGAAATAAGTGATAAATATTCTTTAAAGCCAGTTGCAAAAAGATTATCAAAACTTCTTGGAACTGAAGTTATAATGGCAAACGATATAATCGGAGAAGATGCTCAAAACAAAGCTAAAAACTTAAAAAAAGGTGAAATTTTACTACTAGAGAATTTAAGATTTATAAAAGGTGAAACAAAAAACGATGAAGATTTGGCTAAGAATTTAGCTTCAATGTGTGATGTGTATTGTAATGATGCTTTTGGAGTTTGTCATAGAGCACATTCAAGTGTAGAAGCAATTACTAGATTTGCAAAAGAAATTTGCGCTGGGTTTTTATTGCAAAAAGAATTTAATTTCGCACAAGATTTATTAAAATCTCCTGCTAGACCTTTTGTTGCTGTTGTTGGAGGTAGTAAAGTTAGTGGAAAATTACAAGCTTTACACAATCTGCTTCCTAAAGTTGATAAGATAATAATTGGTGGCGGAATGGCTTTTACTTTCCTTAAAGCAAACGGATTAAATATAGGAAATTCAATTGTAGAAGAAGAACTAATTGAAGATGCTAAACAAATTATGCAAACTGCAAAAGAACTAGGCGTTAAGTTATATTTACCTGTTGATGTTCTTGCTGCACAAAGCTTTTCAAATGATAGTGTAGTAAAGAAAGTAAGCGTTCAAGAAATACCAAATGGTTGGATGGGGCTTGATATTGGACCTGCTAGCTCAATTTTATTTAAAGAAATTTTAAGTGATGCACAAACTATATGGTGGAATGGACCTATGGGGGTATTTGAGTTTGATAAATTCTCAAAAGGTAGCTTTAAAATGAGCCATTATATAAGCGATTCTTATGCTACTAGCGTTGCTGGTGGTGGAGACACTGCTGATGTTATTAATCGTGCAGGAGATGCTGATGATTTTAGTTTTATCTCTACTGGCGGTGGTGCTAGTTTAGAACTAATTGAAGGTAAGGAATTACCTGCTATAAAACCACTTATATTAAAGGAAGAATATTAATGATAATTGCCGCAAATTTTAAATGTAATCATACTAGAAAAGGTTTTGCTGAATACGCTAAAAAACTTAATGCTTATTTAAGATTTAGTGATTTTACTAATCTTGAAGTAATTGTCGCTCCAAGTGCAACTTCATTTATTGATAGTGAATTTAGTTTCATTCAAGCTGCTCAAAATATATATCCAACTCATAGTGGAGCTTTTACTGGAGAAATTGGACTAGATCATTTGCTAGAATTTGGAATTAAAACAATTATTTTAGGACATTGTGAAAGAAGAAATTTAGGCGAAACAGATGAATTTCTAGCAAAAAAATTTGAATTTTGCGCTGAAAATGATTTAAAAATTATTTATTGTATAGGAGAAGATTACTCTACTTACGAACAAAATAAAAGCATAGATTTTTTAAACAAACAACTAAATAAAATAGATTTACAATATGATAAATTAATATTAGCTTATGAGCCAATTTATAGTATTGGTAAAAGTGCTGCAAAATTAGAAGATATTGAAAATATTATGAGCTTTTTACGCTCAAAAACTAAGCAAAGTATTTTATATGGTGGTAGTGTAAATTCTAGTAATATCGCTGATATTAAAAGACTTTGCGATGGGGTTTTGGTAGGTGGAGCTAGTCTTAATGTAGATGGTTTTATAGACTTAATCAATGCCGCAATAAGAGGTTAATATGATAGGCCTAATCGGTGGGATGAGCTATGCTAGCACAATAACTTATTATAAATTAATAAATGAATTTAGCCAAGCTCATCACAATTCTTTATCTCGTGCAAAGATTTTAATATCAAGCGTAGATTTTGATGAGATTGAAGAACTTCAACACAATAACGAATGGCAAAAAGCAGGAGAATTATTAAATAAAGAAGCAAAAAGATTAGAAAAGGCTGGAGCAAACATAATTGCACTTTGTACAAATACTATGCATAAAATTGCAAATGATTTGCAAAAAGATTTAAAAGCTAGATTTATTCATATAGCCCATTCAAGCCTTAAAGAATTAAATCATAATAATATAAAAAATATTTTATTACTAGGCACTAAATACACTATGCAAGAAGACTTTTATAAAAAAGAGTTAAAAGGAATAAATGTAATTACCCCAAATAATAGTGATATAAATACTATTAATGATATTATTTTTAATGAACTTTGCTTTAATGTTATCAAACAAAATAGTAAAGAAACTTTCATAAATATTATAAATAAACATAATATTGAAGGAATTTTATTAGCTTGCACTGAAATTGCACTATTAATTAACGAAAATGATTTCAAAAATATAAAAGTCTTTGATACAACATATATTCATGCAAAAGATATATTTTTGCAGTCTTTAGAGTAAAATGACAAGAGTTGTAGTAAAACCAATAGATAAAAATAAATTTGAATTAGCTTTTGAATATAAATATGAAAGTAAAAATCAAACCATCATAATACCAAAGGGATTTGTTACAAATGGAGCAAATATACCTAGAATATTTTGGAGTTTCTTTCCACCGAATTCTCCAGAATACTTATCAGCAGTAGTAATTCATGATTTTTTATGTCTTCAAGCTAAAAAAAGTAAAAAATACCAAGACGCTGTTTTAGCTGATGAAATTTTTAAAGAAGCTCTTAGAACTTTGCAAGTAGCAAATTACAAAATTAAAATATTTTATTTTTCTTGTAAAATATATCATTTATATAAAAAATACTTAGGATTTTATAGGTAATAAAATATTAAATACAAAAACTACATACTATAATTTAATAGTTTTCATTCGTTAAAATTTTAATACTTAAGTAAATAATATAAATCAAGATTTAATATAAAAGTTCTGATTTGCTTATGTAGTCGTAGTTTTAGCAATATTAAAAAAATTATTGTGTTATAAATTGTGCTAAATTGTGCCAAAAAATCTAAAAAAATAATTTTTGTAAAGATTAAAGTTTTCAATACAAAACATAAATCTATCAAAAAAAGCAAAAATATTTTTTAGAAAAATTAGAATTTTTAAAAAAATCCTAAAGAATTGTCTAAAAACCTAGCAAAAATCGGCGAAAACACTTATTTTTAAAGTTAAAAACCATAAAAAAATAAAAATTTTCCTTTCGGTGGGGGGCGGCGAATTTTTAAAAGTGTAAAAAAATCTGATGTGGCGAGTTTATAAAATATGCTTTTAAATTAACAAAAACATATCTAAAATCGTTTTAAATATAAAATTAGTATCTTAGTATGTTTTAGTAAAGATTTTTAATTTTAAGCGTAATTTTGAAAGATTTAAATCATCCAATTGCTTATAAAAGCTTTCACTCTTATAAGCATTAAAACCGCACCGCAGTTTTTTTGGATTGATTTTGCCTTAAGCTAAAGCTAAGCAGTGCAAGTTTATAATGCTTTTAGGTTTTTTTGAATTGTGCTTTACTTAGAAACTTTTTAAAGTTTTAAGTAAAGCGATTACAAGAATTAAAAATAAAATATATTCTATCATCTTTAATCCACCATATCTTTCCACCAAAAAAACAAAAATTAAAAATAATTTTAAATCATCTTTAACTCTTAAGCTTTAGCAAAAGACACAAGTATTTTACCAATTTTTCCTTAAAATAAATTTAAATTCTTTATAAAATTAATTGTTTATTAACTTTAGTATGGTATGTGATTTTTTTAAGTGGGGTGGCGAATTTAAATTCTTAAAAAAAATAAAGAATTTAAATTCAGAATTAGGATTATTTTTTATCAATTTCTAAAAGCTTATCGTTTATTATTTTTTCATACTTCATAGCTTTTTCATAGTAATAAATAAATGCTTCAACCCAAGCAGGTGCTTCTTTTCCATCTCTATGCCAACCATAAAGAGTACTTACAGGCAATTTTACAATTTCAGCAAAATCGTTTATTGTTAGTTTTAATTCTTTTAATTTTAATAAAAAATCTTTTTTTGTCATTTCTACTCCTTAAAAAAAATTATGAAGATAATAGCATTTTTATATATATTTGTCAAATTACAAAATATTTTTTTGTAAATAACAAATAATTAAGTTTAATTTAAGAATATTATGTTACATTTCGCTTATATTTAGTTAAATACAAAATAAAAATAAGTAAATTACTAAATAATTACAAAAGAAAGGAGATTAACCAAATGCCATAAAAAACAAAAAAAGATTTTTAGAATGGATAAAGAAAAAAAGTTGCTTTAAAAAGCCAAAAAAATAAAAAACAAAAGGATAAAAAATGATAGATTTAAATATAAATTTAGAAGACTTCTTAAACGAAGTTGCAAGGGTTATAGTTAGCGAGTTGAATGATAAAGATTTTAATAACTTGAGCTTAGAAGCACAAACACTTGTCATAGCTTATAGGCAAGATAATTTCAGTGCTTATGAGTTTCAAGAAAAGCACAATCTTTTGCTAAAACACATATTATTTAGAGAACAAATTTCAGAAGATGAGTTCGTAAAGCTTTACGATGATGAAATGTTTTTAGAAGAGATAAGCACTCTTTCTAAAAACGATAAATTAAAAGAGATTTTAATATCTCATTGCAAAAGGCTTTTTGCTTAAGAGCCTTTTAGCCCTTGTTACGAGCAAGGGCTTTTATTTTAAGCAAAAATTATAAATAAAAGGATAAAAAATGAAAAACTTATTAAAAATAATACATATTATATAAATTAAATTAGTTTTTATAGATATCTAATTAGTTTTAGAACAAAGAATGGAAAAAATAAGAATGGTGGAGCTGTGGAGATTTGAAAATATCTATAAAATAGTAGTTTAAAAATCTTAGGGGCTTCTTTAGGACATTTTACTATTTTTTTAATTCTAACTTTTATTTAATTCTTGTGTAAAAATTTCATCAACTTCGTCTATATCAATATTATCATTGATGTATTCTTTGATGGTTTTCTTTGATTTTTTTAAGAAATCATATTTACCCCTTTTGGTCTTGCCAAACATATTAGGAGCTTTTTTAATCGCAATTGGGTCGTAAGGCAACACTCCTTCTCTGTCAATTGTAATTACTTTAACTCCTAACTTTTCATTTATATCAATTTTCTTTACTCCTAGCTTTTTGTCAATATATTCTGTTTTATTACCTTTCAAGTCATCAATACCAATTTTAGCTCTTGCTGTCGCACTAATTTTTATCTTTAGCTCGTTTGGTTTTGCTCTGTATGTTTTCATAACGCTTGATTTGTTTAAAATCTTTTTGTCTATACCTGTTTTCTTTACCATATTGTTTATGGTATCTTTTTTTACTTTTGTAATAGTTCTATTTAGTGCATTTTTTATCTCTTTATTTGCTTGTTTTTCTATGTCTTTTATATTTTTAATCCCTGTAATCATTCGCTATCCTTATTGATTAAATACCCTGTGATTTTTACGCTTTTTGCGTGATACATACTGCTTTTTGGCTCTGCCCCACGAGTAAAAAGCTCAGGGCTGTCTGTTTTGCTAGTGATGAGTATCTTGCAATCTAAAAAATCATCAAAACACATAAAATCTACAACCTTTTTAGTTTTTACAATCTCATCAAGTTTATTTAAAATATCTAGCCTATCTTCTACTAAATAAGCATTAAAGCTTATTTCTTCAGTATATCCACCCACGCATTGATAAAATGTATTAGCAATACCTTCTACTTTATTTATCTTAGGCATTAGAGTTCGCTTTATACCATCAATTCCATCTTTAATATAAAGCTCTATATCATCAATCATAATTACCATTTTTGCTCCTACATATCAGCAAAGCTATAGTTTTGTGTTTGCACTATTGCTGCTATTTCTTGTGCTGTTTCTTGCCTATCTACATAGATATTTACTTGTTTATTATCAGTTATGCTTTTTTGCTTGTTTTGATTGCTTATCACTTGTTCTTGCTTAGCTTTATCATATTCTGCGTTTAGTTTTATCAGCTCATTTACTTGTGTATTTTTGATGACTTTTTGCTCATCATCTCCCCACAAGCCAAAACCAGTAGAAAAAGCTTTTTTAGTGCTATCCCACGCGTCGCTTATACTATCTCCTATACTGCTTTTAATCTCACTTGCTTTATCAATTAGTCCTACGGTGTAATCATAGGCTTTTTGTGTCCAATCAATAAGCTCTTGAATTATATAAATAACACCATGCACTGGCATTGTAACTATCTCAAATGCTTTAGCTAGTCCTTGCCCGAAACGCTCACCTGCACTTTTCGCACTCTCTAATTGTTCGCTTGAATGCTCTGTTTGTGTAGTAAAAAAACTAAAAAATCCTTTTGTCTTATCCCACACCCAATCTACACCTATGCCTATTGCGTTAAATGTAGGTGCTAAACTCTCGGTAATCGGAGCAAATGCACTAGAAAAGCCATCATAAACTCCGCTAAAAAATGATTTTATAATGTCCCAATTTTTCCACACTGCAAAACCAATTCCAGCAATAGCAGTAATGATTAAGCCGATGGGGTTACTAGCACAAGCTAAAGTTAAAGCTCTTGATACAGTCCAAATGGAACTTATACTAAGCTTTGAGCTTGTTTGCATAGCTGTTCCCATACCACGAGCTAAAAGAGTACTAAGTTTTATACGCTCATTTAAAGCTATAATTGGCAATCCTATTAATTTAAAAACACTTTTTCCACTTTCAATTGCAAACAATGCACTCTTGTAAGCAACTAAGGCACTCACTCCACCTACTACAATTTGCGTTAGTGTTTGATGATTTGCTGTAAAATCACTTACTAAATGAATGCCCTTTGTAAGATAGTCTAAAAGAGTGCTAATAGTTGGCAAAAGTGCGTTTCCTATGTTTTGCCATAAATCCGTAACACTATTATTAAAGATTTTAAGCTGATTATTAAAGCCTTGTTGTGCTGCTTCAACTTCGCCATCAAGCTTACTACTAGCATTTATATCGTTCATTTTCTTTTTAGCTTCAGTATAAATATCCATATTTTGAGCTAGTTTCAGCAAAGCTGTGCTCTCTTTAGCACCTACAAGACTTGTTAAAAGTTGCTTTTGCGTATGGCTGTCATACTTATTTATCATTTTCATAAATGCTTGAAGCGTAACATCTGCATTTTGCTTAAGTGCATTAGCAAAGTCTTGTGGGTCTATTCCCATTTGTAAAAGTGCATTATTATCGCCTTTTGCAAAGCTTTCATAAAGCTTTTCTATTGCTTTTTCGCTCTCGTTTGCTCCAACTCCTAAGCTGTTTAATGCTCCGCTAAGTGCGGCGGTTTGCTCTAGGCTAAATCCGATTTGCTTACCGCTTTCGCCTAATTTATCAAGCGTATTTAATATCGCTTGTGGGTTGGTTTGTAAACTCTCGCCCATAGTGTGAATTGCACCAGCTAGAGTGTTTATCTCATCAGCTTTTAACCCCATTTGGCTAAGCTTTCCCGTGAGCTCTGCTACTTTTGTGCTATCAAGCCCAAAACCAATAGCGATTTTATTTGCTAGTGTTGTCATTTCATTTAGATTACTAGCATTTACGCCGTTTTGGATAAGTGATTGGCTCATTGATATTAGTTCGCTTGTTGCCGTTGGTGTAGTTCTTGCTAGTTCTTTAATAGCATTTTCATAGGCTTTTGTTTGTTCTTCACTTAGTGCAAGTGGGTTTTTGATACTATTAATGCCTTCTTCAAAACTTGCAGCAGCACTTACATATTTTCCAAATGTATTTTTAAGAGTATAAAAGCCAGCAAAGGCTTTCGCACCATTTTCTACAATAGAATTAAAGGCTTCTTTAGTATCAACTACTAACTTTTGTTTTAATGCTAACTTTAAGTTATCTCCTAGCTCTTTTATTTTTGCTTGAGCTTTATTAATATCCAAATCAGCACTTTGTGAGATTTTTGTAGCTAGTTCTTCTTGAGCTTTTTTGTATTGCTCGTAACCATCAAGAATTAAATTATTATATTTAGTGCCTAATGTTTCGCTTTCTTTGCTAATACGCTCAAATGCTTTACTCCAAGCGTTGATACCAACTCCAAATTCTAAGACTTTTTCTTGTGCCACTAACCACCCCTTTTAATGATTTTCACAGCTTCACCCATATAAAACTTGATTTCGCTAAAAGTCATTTTTTCACAATCTTTTAGCGAAGTGTTGAAGGTCCTACTGATTACGCAATAGGACCTAACGAGTTTTTTGCGATTTTTTCTAGTGCGTCTACTGGTAGGTTTAGCCTTAACCATATTTGTGATAATTCCATTTGTATTGAGTTTGGCAACTTGTAAAAAATCTCTTCTGTAATAAGTCCATCGGTTGCATATTCAATTCCTAAAATCGTGCCTTTATACTCATCTTTTTTTCTTTCAATGTCAACAGCTCTCATTTGCTGAACTGAAAGCTCTTTTAAAGTTACTTCAAACTCGCCCCTTTTATAAGTCTCACTTTTATATAAAGTATTAAAATCAAAATTATTAAAATTCATATTATCTCCTTAAATATTACTTCTAATTTCTGCGTAAATATCTGTAATGCCGTCTGGCATTAATATCTCATTATCTACATCATATAAAAATGCTGGAGTTAAATTGATAAGCTCTGTATATGCATAGCAACTTAACTCAATCTCTACTTTAATCTCTTCTTCCATTGCGATTTTTGGTGGTGTGATTTTTTTAATCTTGCCATTTGCCACAATTTTATAACTAGTGTTTTTGTCGTTATCACTTATATTATTTTCAAGTACAATCAGTGTTCTTTTTAGACTTGGATTAAACGCTAATTTAAACATAGCATTATCAACTGCATTTACAACTACTTTTAAGCTTTGTGGCTTTAGGGTTGGCAAAACTATTTCTTTTTTGCCTATACTAGCAGCTACTTCTTTTGTTATAAATTCATGCTCTGGCAAATCTGCTTCTACTAAAGCACCTTTACATTTAATGCCATTTAAGGTTAAACTTGCACCTGTTAGTGCTTGTGGTTCTATTCTCATTTATTCTCCTTTAAATAATTTCTACTTTAAATACAACGACTGGTAAGCCATTTTCATCGTTTTGTGGTTTTGGATTTGGAAAAAAACTCATAAACTCATTAAACGCATCACGACTTTGCCAAACGCCTTTTTTATCTCTTCTTCTACCTGGTAATAAACACCCAGCCGTATCTTCATCGGTATTGCCTGTGTGAATTAAAATAAGTCTTGCTAGTGGCACATTTTCATTCCATAAAATCGGAACAATTTTGCCACTTGGTCTTATAAACCAAGAAGCATTATAAACACCAGGTAAAATAGGTTTATCAAACCCACTTTTGATAGTAGGTTCTCCTGGTGGCTCACAACCAAAACACTCAAACAAGCTCTCGTTATTTTCTGCTCTTAAATCCCACACGCTAAGGGTTGCTTGTGGGGTTCTTAAATCTCTATGAACGATTAGCTTTTTCATGATGCGGTCTTTTGAATATTTTCAATAATAACGCCAAGATGCCCTGTAACTCTGTTTACATACGCATAGATTTTCTTAGCCACTGGACGCTCTTGTACGTCAAAATCTATACTTATCTCACATCCTGCTAAACTCGTTTCTGTGTTTTTAGTTAAATCAATACTGATTTTTCCATAGGCAATAACTTTATTTGCAATTAATCTATTGTTAAAATCAGTTATGCCTGCAAAAACAGTGCTAAATAGCTCTAAATCTTCATCATTTACTTTTTTAAGTATTTTTTTAATCTCTCTTGCATATTCATTGATGATAATACCTGTTCTAATATCTGCGAAATCATCTTCAAGTTTTTGAATTTTGCATTCACAACCCCAAATCTTAAAGCCATCATCACTTACTACCATCGTAATATAATTAGCTCTTAGCCTATCAGCTGTGGTGTCTTCACCTTCAAGATATGTAGCGATTGTATTTATTGCTGTAATGCCTTTTAGGTACTTACTTGATAAGCTTTTGCCAAAAGCGTAAGGCTCACTTGCTAATAACTCGCTATATCTAGCTAGTAAAAATGCTTTCAATGGGCGAATACCACCACCAATTCTTGTTATTAATTGATAAGAGATTATCGCTTGTTGCACTGGGTAATTTTCAGTCTTTGTTAAAATCGCACTTTCTGTATTTTCGCTTAGTTGATGAAAGAAAATAAAGCCCATTTTCACTGCGTTTTGATGAAGTTTAAAATAAGTATCATCACTATCTAAATCACATAAAACCCAAAACGCTCTAATTTTTAAGGCATTTTCGCAATCATTTAGCTTATCAATCGCATCTAAGCAATTTTGCGTAGTGTTTAATGTATCATCGTGATATGTGATAATAGCTATTTGTGAGCTAAAATTAGCAGCCTTTAAGTCGTTTAAATATTCCGTATCTTTTAGCTTTAGCTCTGTTAGGTCTTGCTCTAAATTAATTAAATCATCATATAAATAATAATTAATGCCTACATTTTCGCTCGCTAAAATTAGCACCGTTGGTCTTGCGTTATCAATTTTAACTAAAGGAACGCCTTTGTTCTTTTTAATAACTGTTGTTCCAAAACTTCCTACTGACATTTACTCTCCTTTTTATATAATTGAATATTTTCCAGCACTTGAGCCACTGGTAATATCTGCTTTAGCGTTAGCTTTAATTTCAGCTACTACTCCACTAGCGATTGCATCTATAAACTCTTTATTAAATGCTTTATGATTTGCTCCACCTTTAACTTGTTTATATCCAGCATTACCAAGAGCATTACATATAGCTTCGCTCATAGCTTCTTTAGTCATTTTGCACTCCTTGTATTACTTGAGCCATCACCGTGTGGTGCACCTGTGAAATGACAAATGCTTTGGCAAGTAATAACCCCAGTTCCACCAAGCCCTAAATCAACTGAAGGGCTATCAACCTTAACAGTATTTGCTTTTACATTACAATCTACGCAAGTAATGTTTATAGTTTTTACTGCGTTGATTTCTAATGTATTGCTTTTAGTGTTATAACTTAACTCTGTGCCATCTTCGTAAGTGATTTTGTGCGTAAATTCATCGCCGTTTACTGGATAATCCACGTTAAAAAAACTAGCTATTGCATACATAAAGCCACCATCAAGCTCAATAATACTTACTTGTTCTCCAACTTTTGGCGGAGTGTAGATTTGCACATAAGAATTAGCCACTTGTTTATAAGGCATAAAATCGCTTATTGTTCCTTGATAATCAACTTTTACAAGACTTTTTTCATAATTTACTTCTACTATTTTTCCTAAGTACGCTTTCATATCGCAAAATGCTCCGTGCTGTATTTAAGCTCACATTTAATAGACATTTTAAAAGCTTCTTTATTTGCAAGTTCAATGTGTTCTCGTTCAATACTTTTAATGCCTTTTATCATCGCCCCTAACTCTGCACTTTTAAGCATTTGCAAAATATTAAATACAAGTTCATTACATTTAGTATAAGAACTATCAAACACGCTAATATCTAAGTCTATTATGTGAAAATATTGCCCTGCATTTGCACTTATGCTATCACTCTTATCTGTGATTACACACAATGGAAATTCATCACTGCTTTTAATATTTAGTGCGAATAGTGAAGTATTTTTAATCAGCTTTTCTAAAACTGATTTTAAATTCAGCATTATTTCGTTAATTTTTATAGCTGGTGCTTGTGGCTCTTTGCTTATAAATTGCTCTGTAATCTTCATAATGTTGCTTTCTTTATTGCTTCTCTTAGATAAAATCTATTATTAACTTCAGCGTATATTTCTTTTTTTATAACTTCATATACATTTTTGTTAATTGTGATTTCATCACCTAAGCTTACTCTATCACCTGAGCTTTTTAGAGCTATTATTGAAGTTTTTACTTCACTCAGCTCATCGTAATTTAGCAACCTATTTGAAAAATTAGCGTAAAAGTTGCCTTTATCATGTGCTACTTCTACGCCGTTTTTTAAAACTCTAGCTAAATCACGCTCAAGTGTTTTGTGTATTTTCATTACTTGCCTTTTTTGTCTGCTTTTTGTTCTTCAGGCTTTGGTTCATCTGCCTTTTGTTCTTCACCTAAATCGCTAGGCTCATCGTTTGCCTTTGGTTCAGCTTGTGTTTTGCTTTCTTTTTTAGCTTTTTTACTTGTTTCATCAAGTTCTTTAATATAATTTGCTCTTAGCAATTGCTTAGCGTCTTGTTCACTAAGCTCTATATTGTCACCTACTGGATAGGTCTTTTTCTCGTAATAAAAGCTAACTAATACTTCATATTTTTTCATTATTTACTCCTTAAAGTGATTTGTTTTGAGCTAAACAAAACGCATTTTCATTTAATACACCCATTCCTACATCATAAAACGCCTCTAAGATATAAAGTCCTGCGGGTTGTGGCAACATTGACATTCTTAGATTTCCAAACGTAGCAAGTGCTAGATTGCTAAAATCACCAAACACCATATCTCCTTTTTTTAGCGTTTGACAATGTGAGATTTTATTGCCTGCTAAGGTGTTATCTTTATCTATTAGATAAATACCTGTATTTGCTGATTTTTCTGTAGTTCTTAAGATATTAATATCTGTTTTATTTGCGTAAAACTCTGTATTGCTTGGGTCATAATTAGCACTTATTAAAGCGTTTTCAAAATCAAGAGTTTTAGCAAATGTAGGAGCTTTCATGTAATTATCGTTTCTAGCTATGCCATTTGTAGCGAACAATCCTGCAAACTTACCAACTTCGCCATAACCTTCGTATAAAGCCATGTTTTCAAACTTAGCTTTAAATGCTCTTACGCTCTCTCTCCAAACAATGCTTTCAAGGTCAAAATCGCTCATATATAGCATTTGATGAGTAAGCTTTACTGTAATTCTAAGTGTTACAGGACTTATTTTTAATACATCAAAATCTAGATTTTGACTTGCTTGTTCTGTTCCGTAAGCAACTTTTTCAGCTGTTAGCGTTGATAAGTCTTTTGGGATTACGATTTCATTTGTAAGACCTGCAAACATACGACATTTATTTAAAATATCGCTTTCTATTCTCATTTGTTCTACCAATAAATCAGCTCTAAACTCATCGTGTGTTGCACCTTTTAAATTGTCGTTTAAATAGCCATTAAACGGATTTGCAAACTGATGACCGAACGACTTTGGCAATTCTAACATTGTGTTTGTTTTTTGATATTCACTTAGATTAAATCTTAAATCACTACTCTTAATCACTCCAGCTTGTAGCTTTAATGCTTGTGCTAATGAAAAATTACTATCACCCATACAATTTCTTGCTCCTTTTACGCTAAATGTTTTTAAATCTCTTTGTTGGCTTAATAAAAGCTCATCTTTAAACTCTGCAAGACTTTTGCCTTTAGCAATAAATTCGCTCGCTAACTCGCTTTTGCCAAACAACGCTCCAGCTCTTGCGATTTCTTGCTGCTCTGCTAATCTTGCACTAAGTTTTTTTGATTTAAACTCTTTTTTGTCTTCTTCATCTTCTAGCTCTTTATCTTCATCTTGCTCTAACTCTTCTTGGTCTTTTTCTAGTTCATCATCTTTTTTGATGTCTTCATCGTTAAACTTCTTTGCCATTTTTATCTCCTTTTTAAATTGATTGATTGTTTTTGCATTTGGGTCAGCTCCTAGCCACACAGCTGAAAGCTCATAAATCTCAGCGTTTTTTAAAATGATATGCTCTAACTCAACGCCGTTACTTACTTCTGTAATTACTTCATAATCATCAGCTCTAGCACCAACGCTTACACTATCGCTAAGTCCATTTTTAAACTTTAAATATGCCTGATAGCTTTGTTCTACTTCTTTAAAGAACTGAACTTTACATTTAATGCCGTCTTGTTCGTGCTTAGTCTGCGTTATCTTGCCGATAGCATTTCCAAATGATGGCTCGTGGTCTAGGTAAAGCGTAGTTGCATTAAACTTAGCCGAACTAATATCTATTGATAAAAAATATTTTTCATCGCTAAAAAACTCGGTTCGCTCGTGCTTGTTGTCTTTGCTTAAAGCCATAAAACAAATCTCTAGTTTTTCATCATCGTGGCTTAGTGCTTTTGCACTTAGCTTGTAATCTTTCACTCTTCTTCTCCTTTCTTATTTTGTGTATTATTTTGTGTAAAATTTTGTGTATTTTTGTCTAAATCTCTTTCCTTAATCAGCTTTATCAATTCTTGTTCTTTTTGCATTTCGCTTAAATGTGTGTCGAGTTCCTTGCCTTTTTCACGCAAGATTTCGCTATAAGTTTTTGTGCCGTTCTTTAATTGAATATCATTTGCCTGTGCGTCTTTGGTTGGGTCAATGCTTTCGTATCCTTGCCCTTTGAAGCTAAAATTAGCTTTTATTAGCTCGTAGTCTTTTAAGCTTATTTGTTCGTTTAAATACTCAATCTCTAGCCATTTTGTAAAAATTACTGAGTGTATTTTTCTAGCTAACTTTTTTTGTAGTCTTTTGTAATTTCTTATATTTATTAATGCACCTTGGCGAATGCTCGAGAAATTAACTTGGCTCATATCTCCTGTGTATGTGGCATAATCAACTTTTAAAGCTTTTGCTGTTTCTTGATTTGCACTTAATAAGAATTGTTGGAGTGATACTGGGTTATATTCTTTTATCATTTCAACGTCTACGTTCGATGGGATAAACTGCATTTTTCCACTATCAACTTCTTTAATTAATTGTATCTCTTCATCATCGCCTAGCGTGTCGGCTAATGGATTATCTTTTTCTTTTAAAAAGCCTGTGAGCTTACTTTGCAATTGTGCTCTATCCAGCTCTGCTTCTTTTAAGTCAGCACATTGTGTAACATTCAAAATCACTGATACAAATTCACTTATCCCACGATGTGAAAAAGTAGCTTTATCATTTTTCACATAGATAATATTGTTTGAGTTGATTTCAATTGTTTTGCGAGTTATTGGATCTGTGTAGATAAATGATTTTATCTCTTCACAGCTTTCATCTTTGTATTTTATGCTATAAAATAAATCTTTATAATTCGTGTTGGCTGCTAAAAAGTTCTCACTATCAAGTAACTTAATATGAAGCTTATTTTTTATAATCTCGCAATATATAAAGACTTCGCCATCACGAATTAGGTTGCGTAATATTTGCTCTTCTATATCTTCAAAATCAATATCAAGCTCGTATTTAAACCACTTGTTCTGAATAGCTTTGTTTAGCTTTGTATTTGGCGTGGCTACATCTAATACTAGACCTTCATCGCCAAGGATTTGAGCGACCATTGTATTTAAGTAGCCTTGAATGAGCGGGAAATCATTTTCTAAATTTCTTGCTTGTATCCTAACTCGCTCAAAATATGTATCTGTTGGGCGTGGAACATTAAGTCTTGCGAATGTGTTTTGCTTGATAGAATTAGTGTAAATTGACTTACTTAGGTTTGTTTTTGCTTTGCGTTGCTTAGAAAAAAAATTAAATAACTTCATGCAAAAATAAACCTCATCTCTTTAACTTTTAAAGAGTTCGCATAAGTGCTTTTTAATCTTTCAAGCTCAAGCACTAGCTCTGCACTTGATTTTTTGCTAATTACAACGCCATCAATTGTATATGAAGTGATAGGGTCTGCAAGGCTCTCGCTTTGCAAAACTTCATCAATGGCAATGTTAATTAATCTAATTCTTTCTCTTATACGCTCTTTATTCATAGCGTGAGTTTAAAAAATAAAAGGTTGTTATTTGTATTACAAATAAGAATTTATTTAATTTGTAGATAAGGCAATGTTTTTATGTGTTTTTATAATTTAAATGAATGAAGTTGATTTTTAATTTTTTTCACAAATCGGAAACCTGCAGACGCGAACCACCAACTCTTGAAAAATCACAGGAAGAACCTAAACAATATCTAGCTCACAGTTGCTATCTAACTCTTTATATTTTTCTAATAATTCAAGTTTTAAATCATTTAGTAATACTTCACAAGCTTCTTGCAAGCTTGAATGTTTATGCACTTCTTTATCAAGCTCATAAACTTTTTTCGCAAGTGCTTTATAAGCATCGCTTAATACATTCTCGACTATTGAAGCTTTTATGTATTCTTTTTGTTTTATCTCATAATCAAGTCTTTTTAAATCTGTTTCAGCTTTTGCCTTTTCTGTATCAGCGATTATTTTTGCCATTTTGGGGTCATCGCTATCAAGTATCATTTTATCTTGAATGTGGCGAAAATATTCACTAGCAAGCTCCATATCATAGTCCCCGCACGGACTTATAGGTTTAAATTCTCGTGAATTAATAAAATCATATATAGCTCGTGGTGAAACATTGAAAATCTTAGCTACTTCTCTTACTTTCACTCAAATGCCTTTAAGTATTGCTGTAATGCTTGTCTTATTATGACACTTTGTTTTATATTTCTTTCTTCGCTATATTTAATTAATTTGTATAGTGTTCTATTATCAATACGACAATTTAAGCTATGCATAAATGCTGACTTTTTATTCCTTATCTTCTTCATTGCTTAATCTTCCTTTTCTTTTTGCTTAAAAATGTTTTTATAGCTGCTAGGTTTAGTACACTTAAATCTAATGCTTCATTTCTATCTCTATCTTTTGTAAATCTTAAATTCTCATCTCCATATTTATTTTTTACAACTTTTAAGCTCTCAGCTGTTAGTTGCTTGAAATACTCATCGCTATAAGTTTTTGCAAAAACAACTCGCTTATTTTCTATCATCGCAAACACTTCGCTTTTGCCTGTAAAAGTTCCGATTTCAATTAATCCTACACCTTGCTTAACCGCCTTTACTTTGTTTACTAAAAGCTTTTTATTATTGTTTGTTTCATTCGCTCCTTTAGTGGCAAAATAGCTCTTATGCCTAGCTACGAAGTTATAAACTTCTTCTGTTAGATAGCCACTATCTACAAAACATAAACTGCATTTTAAATACTCGCCAACTTCGCTCATAAAAACACCATTTTGCACTAATTCGTGTAACTTGTCCCACATCATTAACTCTCTTGGATTGCCTTTGATAATCTTATGCGTAATGTTATAAACTCGCAAATCTTTTAAGTCTTTGTTCGCTCCTGCGAAATTAACTTCAAGCCTATCTTTTTGCACATCCACGCCAGCCACGATAAACGCCACATCACTTGAAAAGCTAAGATTGTCATAATCTCTTTTAAGCTTGATTAAATCACTTTCATTCATCTTGCTTTCTACTTTTGGTGTGTAGGTCCTAGCTAGTGTGGTATTTATAAATACTTGCAAACCTGCTTCGCTTTTGCACTTATCTTTATAATCTTTAATTATGCTTTTTAAACTCACATACTCACTATAAAGCGATGAGAGATGAAACCCAGCTGTTTCACTTTCGCACTCTTTTATCCACTCGCCTTTTTTAATTATCGCTAGGCGTTCTCTTTCGCTTATCTCGTGCTTACAATTAATACAAACTAGGCATTCTTTATCTAAATCCACATTCTCCCATTCCAAAACTTGCTTAAACTCACATTTAGGACAAGGCACATAAAAGCGTCTTTTGTCGCTTTTATCGTATTCGTTTTGTATCTTGCTAGTGCCATGTAAAGTAGGCGTGCTAACTAATAAAATCTTTGCGTTTGGAAAAGTAATAGTTCTTTTCTCTGCTAGTGCTACACTATCGCCTTCTGCTGTATTGCTGCATCTATCAACTTCATCAACGATTAAAAATCCGATAGGCTTAGAAGCAAGCTTACTAACACTATTTGAGCCTACGAAGTTTAAAGAACCGCCCTTGAAGTTCTTAATTAGTATCGTATCACTTGCGTTCTCGCCCATAATCTTCGCAACTTCTTTACAGTCCCTTTTTAATGGTGCAAATCTACGCTTACTAAAGTCTTCAGCCATTCCTTCATCAGGTAACATATACAAAATCGGCGTTGGATCGTGTGCGATTAGATACGCTAAAGTATTTAAGCACATCTCGGTTTTACCAAGTTGTGAAGCTAAGTTTAATACTACTCGTTTATGCTCTTTATCACTAATTGTAGTTAGTATCTCACGCTGATAACTAGCTGCTTTAAATCTACCTGGTCTAGCACTTCCTTCCGCACTTAAGAAACGATATTTCTCACTCCACGCTAACAAATCCAAGTGTGGCTTAGTAAAAATACTATTCGCAAGTATCGAATAAAGATGCTTCGTATTCTCTAAGTCGTAATTTACGCTTGTAATCATTTATTAGCTCCGCATATTTGTAATAAATAAACTCGTTTTCAAAAAACACGATTTTATAACCTTGCCTTATTTCTTCATTGCTTAAGAAATCTTTAAAATCTTTCCTGCTTTGCTCTCTAGCAGTTCTTAATGTTATACTTTCAATTTCATTAAGATTTGTATATTTACAAGTTGAATGTAAAACGCTAAAGCTTTCTTTAATAAAGCTTGTTAATTCACTATCTTCATTGAATGCCTTGATTTTTTGCTCTAACAATTGTCTTCTTAGCGAATACGCTTCTCTTAGCTTAACTCTTGTGTAATCACTCTTAAACTCTTCAAATACTAGTAGCTTTAAGCTCGGTATTTTATAAGCAAAATCAGGCGTATAAATACGCTCTACTCTTGTGTTTTTTAATGGTGGCTTTCTTGCGTGATTTTTACTATTGCGTTCTAAAGAATATTTAGTCTCTAAAGTGTCAATAATCTTAATCGGTGCTTGATGAACTAAGTCTTTAATCGCTCCTACGCTTTGCCATTGGTCTAAAACTTCAAGTCTTTTTAATTCAGGTTTTGAGCTACTCATACTATGACCTTAACTAGAATATTTTTTAAGTTTTTTTTGCTCTTGCATTCTGCTAAATATTCTTGCTTAGATTTATCATCTCTTAAGAATAATTGTAGCTCTTCGGTATTTTTTAATATATGCTTGTTTCCTTTTTTATCATAAAATAAACAAATAGCATTAAAACATTTGTTTTCAATATGTCTAATTACTTTTTTATTACTAGACTTCGCTATTTGAATATATTCATCTTTAAGATTTTTAATATTCCAATAGTTGCTAAAATAATCAGCATCAGAATATGCAAAATGTTTTAATCCCTTACGCCTAATTAACTCAGCTAGTGTGTCATCTTCAAACGCAACGCATTGGCAATTAAAGTTAAAAAAACTAGCTACATTTTTAAGAGTATTCAAAGCAGTGTTAAAACTTTCTTCATAATGTAAATCTAATATCTCTGCAATACTAGGTAAAGTTCTACAAGTTACAATAGCTTTATCTACAACACAAGCTAACTCATCATTATCTAAATCCTTTAGCTTATCATAATATAAATCAAATCTTTTAAAATCATCATTAAATGCATTGAATAAGTTTTGTAGTATTTTTATTTTCATAATTATCCTTTCTTAGTTGATTTTTCATTTGTTCATAGTAATTTGTGCCTTCTTCTTTGTCTTTAATTCTTGCTAGTGCTAGTGCTAAATTTTGTTTTTGCTGTGCTTCTAGTCCTGTAAGTTCATTATTCTCTACTTGTCTTTGCAAGTTTGGATGTAGTGCGTAATTATGATTTAAACCAATTTGAGCGTTGCTCTTAAAATAATGGCTCTCGCAAGTTATCCACCCTTTTGCTAAACATTTATTTATTGCAATAAGTGGGTTTGGGATTTGTTTTAACTCGTTTATTAAATCGCTTATGTAAGCATCTGTGATTTTGTGCTTTTTGTTACGATTGTTTAAAAACTCATCTAGTTTAGAAATAAACTCATCGCTAGTATTATTTAGCTCGGTTGCTATTCTTTGTGCTTTAAGTTTTAATTGAGATTTATTTTCATTTTGTCCTTTAGTTTTTGTTTGAGAAATTTCATCACAAACAACACTAGCCCCTTTATAAGGGGTTTGGGGTTTTATAAATTCATCTCTTACTCTACTCTTACTCTTATATATATAGGTAGGGCTTGTAACATTTTGGCAGTCGTTGTGTGCCATTTTATCAGTTGGCTTGTGACATTTTGTCACTAATTTTTCTTTTAATTTAATCTCAAAATTAGGTTCTAATTGATAAATAATATCGCTTTCATTATGATATAATTTATCATCATTAGCCTTTTTGATTATTAGATTTTTATTTAATAAAACTTCAACATTTCTATAAAATGTCCTTGAAGAAATCTGCAAGGCTTTTATACATTTGTCTAAATTAAACTTGGTTTTGCTTTTTAGTAAAAAATACAATAATTGCTTTTGTGTCTTATTAACTTTTACTAATTCATCAATTTTGCTATCAGCTACGCAAAAAGTCATCTTCTCTCCTTTCTAAATTGATAATATTTGGTATCACTAAAAAGTGTGCTTATCTCTGTTAGCTCATTTGCTTTTAGCTCTTCTATAAAGCTATCAAGGTTGTATCTTAAATCCTTATCAAGCTTTAGAATTGTTTTCTTTAGCTCATCTAAAGAAAACTCGCCTTGCAATTTCGCACGCAAATTAGCCATAAACATAGTTCGCTTTTTTTGAGCTTTCAAAAGTTCGTTTGTGTTAAATGTGCCTAGTGTCATTTTTTTTGCACCTTATTTTAAAATATCTTATTTTATACTAAAAAATATATTAATAATAAATATTTTTAGTAAATGATTGTATTATAATGTTTTTTTAATATACTTAAAAGGATATTTTAAGAATAAGATATTAATATTCTTGTAATCGTATTAAGAATTTAAATTAGAAAAAAAAAGGAGAAAACATGGGAAACAGATGTTATGTTGCTAAAATTGATGTAGAAAAGAAAGAAATTGAGCTTTTTTATAATCACTGGAATGGTGGATTTTCTAGTATTGTGCCAACGCTTGAAATTGCTAAACATTTACAACTTGATTTTAAAGATTTTGCAAAACTAAATGAAAAGGCTTACAATGAAGGCACAGTCCTTAATGAAGTTATAAAAATAGATGAGAATTTTAGCGTGGCAAAATTCATAGACAAATATGATTGTTATGATAATGGAATTTATTTTATAGATAAGGATTTAAATTTAAGAGCTAGATATTATGATAATTTAGTTTATTGTCATGAAGACTTAGAATATGAGTTTAGCGAAACAGCTGATTATACGATAGAAAAAGCTGATTTGAAAATCAAATCTAGCGATATTAAGCATGATAAATACATATTCACTGATCTTAAATACATTGATAAGCATATCTCATTACACGAGTTTTTAGAGCTATTCAAACCTAGCGATGATAAAAATATCAATACTCTTAATGTGCTAAATAAAAGCATAGAATACTTAGATATTGGCTTACATAATGAAGATTTTGAAGCGATAAAAGTTGTTGAGAAAATATTAAGCGATTTGGCTGATGATTTAGGAGTTAAAAATGAGTAAAGAACTAATCAATATCATAAGCAAAGATGATTTAAAAACGCTAGTAAATCAAGTGTATGAGCAAAGGAAAATTTATCGTGATAAATATTATGTAGAAATGTGTTTTCCATTGCTACAAAGTGGAGAATGCAGTTACTTATTTGAAAACGCTGTAGATTTAAGAAAAATTAAGAATTTTAATATTTATGCTGCAGAGCCTGATGATTGTGTTGACAATCTTTCATTATTTATAAAGTTAAACATTGCATATTGCAATAAAGAAATTGATATAGAAGTATATTGTTATGACCTTATTTATGATGTTTCTTACGACAAGCTAAGGATACGACGCACACCTAAAAGCACGGTAGAAGAAACCACAAACGCAATTATCGAGCTAATAGAAGAGATTAATAATAAACAGTCTTTATTTGAGCTAGTTTGGAGCGAGTGATGAGAATAGTTTTAATTTTTCTTTAATCGGATTTGTATAATATTATAACTTAATTTATACTTAAATATAATATTCTTAAAGGTTATTTAAAAGGAAAAATAATGGAAAAAGAAAAAATGACAGCAGATGAATTAAAAGCGTTTTGTAAAGAGCAAAACTTGACTTATAAAGAATTGGCAGAAAAAATTGGTTATGGTGAAGGAGCAATTAAAACAGCTATTTCAACAAACAATATAAGCCAACCTATGCAACACGCCATAAAAGCTTACTTGCAAATTTTAGAATTACAAAGCGAACTAAGAAAAGCAAACGAAGCAAAAGAAATTTTAAAAACTTGGCTAAATAGCTAAAATACTTACTTTTTTAACCGAGTTATTTTTAACTTGGTTAAAATTACAACTATTTTTTACAAAATAAGTAAAAAATACAACATAACTTCTTGACATTTAGTATAAAATAATATATAATTATTACATCAAAAGTAAAAAATACAACTTTTGAAATACAAACAGAAAGGAGAGTTAAACAATGGAATTAGCAGAGAACCTTATCAATTTGCTAACAGCCATAATTTGCTTGATAACGGCAATTATCACAGCAAAAAACAAAGGGTAAGCTAAGGGGGGCAGGTTGCCCCCACCTTTTGCATATTGTTTAACTCATCCTTTAATTATATCATAAAGGAGCTATTATGCTACAAAGTATTTTAACGCTAATTTTAGCGATATCGGTTTTAGGTTTAACTTTAAAAGTTAACAAGTTGTATAAGGAATTTAAGGAGCTTAAAAAATGAATACCTTAATCCCTATAAATAATGTAAATGTATCTTTTGAGATTATTGGCGATGAAATATTCGCCAATTCTCTACAAATAGCTGAAGTTTTTGAAAAAGACCACTCAAATGTTTTAAAAGCAGTCAATAAAATACCAAATAATGAGTTTAAAAACTCAAATTTTAAAGTTGGTAGCTATTGTGATAAAAAAGGCGAACAAAGGCGTATGATAAATATAACTCGTGATGGTTTTGTTATGCTTGTAATGGGTTTTACTGGTGATAAGGCGTATCGTTTTAAAGTGGAGTATATCAATGCGTTTAATAAAATGCAGCATTTGTTAAAAAATAAAGAGCTTGAAAGTGGTAATAAGCTAATATCAAACCTAGAGAAAAGAAATAAGCGAGTTGCTTTAGGCTATAAATCACAATTAGCACAACAAAAAGAAAAGTATGAGCTACAAATCAAATCATTAAAATGTGAGCTAGAACATGGGCAAAAGATAGATTTTAAAAAAGGAATTGATAAAGATTTAAAGCGTCAATTAGCAGAGCGTGGATATTTGTTAATGAATTTAGCTGATTTTCATTCTTTGGGCGAAGGCTTAGCAGCTAGAATGTTTGAAGGTCTTGGGCAAATATTTGGAAAGCATTATCCACCATGCCTTAAACAGCTTCCTATATTACATTTTTATGGAGCAACTGATTATTATAATGTGAAAATACATAATAATTTAGGAAACACTCCACAAAGGGCTTGGGGAGTAAATGTTGGGGTTTTAAATGCTAAACTTAAACCTGTAGATAAAATTTATTCGCCTATTTATAATAAATGGGTTATTGAAGATGGAGAACAAATCGCAGGTTGGGAACTTGGATGTGAGTTAAAGTGGAAAGGCAATACAAAAATACAACATGGGAGCTAATGGCTCCCTAAATTAATTTAATATTAAATTTATAATTGCCTTATTTTCATTATTTGCAAATAAAAAGTAAATTAAAAATGCAAAAACAATAGTAGCAATCACTAAAAAAATATTATCAGTTGTTAAAAAAGAAGAATATTTGCACTTTTTTGCACAAGCAATATGATTGTCTAAAAATTTATTTAATTCTGAATATTTTGATATTTTATCACGCTCCATATTAAATGATTCAAAAAGGCTTTTGTAAGATTTTACTGCGAAATCTGCTTCTAGCCTTTTATTGTTAATATTATAACAATATAATTCAAGCAAATTTAACAACTCGATATCAGTATTTTCTATTTCCTCATCTAACCTTTTAATTTCAGCTTGAATTTCATAATACTCTTTACTATCTTCATCTGTTTTTTCTTTTTTAGCTATAAAATAGTTATAGGAATCGTCTAGTTTACTTGATCTCGATAAAATTTCTTTTATCCTATCAAAAATATCAAGCTCACTTTTAAATGTTTGCAATAATACATTTTTCTTAACAGACATAAGTTGATATATAGCAACTAAAACAGCTCCTGAACTAAATACTCCTGCAATATCTTTAATATCCATATTTTAAAACCTTAGTTGTTTTTTTTACTTGCTTTTTCTTTAGCTTGATTTTCTTGTCTTTCTTTCCTTCCTTTTATTATTTTATCAAGATTAAATGACTCTGTACTTAATACATTTTTTGTTTTTTCATTATTCATTAAAATTCTCCTTAAACTAAATTTCACTAATTATAGCAGGTTATAAATAATATTACCAAAATTGTTTATATTAAACTTTTTTGTCAATATGTTGTTTTTTATTTCACCCTCTCGCTCAAGATTGTCAAAAGTGTTACCATTTCTTGGCTTAGCTGTTCAATTTTTTCTAATTTTTTTTGATTTACATATATTTGATAAATCAACATTCCTCCAAGAACCCCTGCAACTGTGAAGTCTTGTATAGTCGCACCTTTTAAAATTAAATGCAATAATCCTTCTTCCATTATTTATCTCCTTTCATAAAATCTCTCACGGCTTTTAACTTAGCTTTGCAATCACGATAAGCACTCACACTATCTATTACAAATAAAGCAAAATCGCCGTTTGTTTTCATATCTCTATTTATATTTAAATTCTCGCATTCTAAAAAGTCTGTTGGCACTTGCTCTCTCACATACACTATTTTTTCACTGCAAGCTGTTAAAAATATCAAGAAAATAATCATCAAGCTTATCTTTACTTTTCTCATTTTCACTTACCTTTTTTGTTAAAGATAAACGGATTTTTTGTTTATCTTGTAGTTTTTTATTTAGCTCATCTCTTGCTAAATTTGCTCTTTTTAGCTCATCATCTTTTGCTAAAATCACGGCATTTAGCTCAAATGCTTTAGTTTTTGCTTTATCTAAACTCGCTTTTAAATCACTTATGTATAAATACATTAGCAAGATGATAACTCCTAAAATCGCATTTATTTTCATTAGCAAAACTCCACGCTAGTAATAAACCCACTAGCATTTATTGAATGCGTTATTTTTTCTATTTGAGTGTTTAAAGTCTTATTTTCAAGCACTATATCAAGCAATGCACCTGCATTCATAGCACGACCCAAAACTTTTAAAGAGCCTTTAAAGCTCGCATTCTTTTGAGTTTGTAGCTTAGAGTTTGCTAGGGTTAGTGCTTCTTGCTTGTTCTTTACAAAACTATTGATTTTTTTTACAGGCTCACTGTTACCTGCTCTTATAACTATATCTTTATTCTCTTTAGCATCAAAATAAGTTACTTCTACACTACCTGCACTAACTGCTGCAATGAACTCATAATCAAGCTCTATTAACTCGCTTTCTTGCAATTCATATTTAAGTCTTTTATTCTCTTTATTTGCATCGTGCAAAATCAATGTATCATTTTTGATACTCATATTTACACCTAGCTTGTCGCATTCATTAGATAAAAAGGCTAAATCACTTTGATTGTTTTGCTGATAGTTTTTAAGCTCGTTTTTGCTAACCTGTGCTTTAAACTTTAAGCCATTTTCTTTTGCTATGCTTTCTGCTACTTTTAAAAACTCGCTTTCTTTAAATGTCCTATTTTTTATTTGTTTTGCACGGCTTAGATTTGCACTCACACATTCTAGCTCATAAGTTTGCTTATACTTGATTTTGATTTTGTTTATATAAAAAGCACCTAGCAAAACACCATCGCAAAAAACTTTTATAGTATCATTTAGGCGTGGCTCAGGTGTGTTATAACTTAGCGTGATATTGCAATTATCAGCCTGACCTTTTGCATAATCATTAATAGTAATATTTATAAAAGGCATTTGAGCCGTTTTATCAATATCATTATAAAATAATGTTATCTTTGGCTTATAAACTAGCTCCATAAAGTCTCCATTTTTTTAGTTTCAACTTTAGGCTCTATTAGTTCTATTTGTTCGCCACCACGAAAATAAAGCGTGTTTAAATGCTTATGATTAGCTCTTAAAAACTCTTGATAAAAGCTAGATGAATAATCATCTCTTTTATAATGTTTGGCATAAATCACGCTTAATTTTTCGCCTTGCTTTGCAATATAAATCATCTAAAAACCTTGTATTTTAAAAAATGATAAAATCTGCACGAGTTGTAAAATAAAGCCGATTTGAAATTGCTAACGCCTAGCTCTTTTAACGAAATAAAAAATATATTATCAGCTAAAATAAAGTCTTCATAGTTTTTATCGTTTTGATATGCTTTATCGCACAAGTAGTCATGAATAACTACTGCTGATAAGTATTCAGGCGAATTGGGTGGATAGATAGACCAAAGCAAACGAGGTATATTTGCCCCATTTGTTTTATATCCGCTAGGAATATCAACTTTAGCAAATCCACACTCAAAACTATAATCTTCTATAAGTTCAAATTTATCTTTACAAAACGGCTTTAAAACAACCCTAGTCATACTAAAACTCCATATTAATTAAATCTAATTCTTCTTTTGTAGTTGCATTTCTAATTTGCTCTTTATAAGACCAATATTTGGCAGTTATTATTTGTGTTCTTTGTGCGATTAGTAGCGATAATGCTTTTAAATCATCTAAGCTAAAAACATTAAGACTATTATCAGAGCTTTTCCAAGCAAAATTATCAGGCACTGCACCAACACTAGAAAAAATAACTAAACTTTGAGTTAAAAGCTCTTTAGCTTTAGCGTCTGCTTGATAAAACTTATCTTTATATAAAATATCAGCATTCTCAGCTGATGATTTTAAACTTTCTAGCTCATTTAATTTCGCATTTTTGCTATCTTCTAGCAGTTTATTTTCATCAAGCATAAAAATTACATCATATCCATCGCCATTTTTTGCAAAAGTGCAATTATCGTTACTTGCAAGATGAGCGTAATCTCCAAAAACTTTTTTAATTTGTTCTTGTGGCATTTCCCACGCGTTTTGTTCTATTAAAGCTTTACTATCTATTTCATTATCTATATTTACTATCAAATTATCTAGTATAAATATTTTCATTATAAATCCTTTTTTACTGATATGCTCTTGCTATTGTTTTTGGTAACATATTCATTTTTATAGATACACTTGTATCGTTAGGTATTATTGTGAAACTAGAAGATGACATTCCTCCGTAGTGATGACTATCCCAATGCGTACTACAAAAAAAAACTATGCTTCCACCACCATTTGTTATAGAATCTAAAGTTCCGCTAAGAACAGAATATGCAAAACCACTATGCTCACCTGCCCCAGCACTTAATGAAGCTGTTATTATCAATGGCTTATTAATAATAAGATTAGTAATAGTCCAAATCCCTGACGAATTTCTTGTGCTTTTAAGTACAACTTTGCTTGTCTGTATGTCTTTAGTATCAACTTCTGCTTTTGTGTAAGTTTCAGTTTTAGTGTAATAATTATTTAAATCAGTCTTTAAAGCTCTTGAGCTTTCAAGATTTGTAAGTCTAGTGTTTTGAGCGTTTTGCTCTGTTGTATATGTATTTGTATTTACTTTAGCGTTTAATAGATTGTTGCTTTCAGTTTTAGTGTAATAATTATTTAAATCAGTCTTTAAAGCTCTTGAGCTTTCAAGATTTGTAAGTCTAGTGTTTTGAGCGTTTTGCTCTGTTGTATATGTATTTGTATTTACTTTAGCGTTTAA
>NZ_JAHCZD010000088.1:0-450 GCF_018501175.1 Campylobacter sp. 2018MI10
TTTAATACCTCTATGCAAGAATTATTGATGTGTGAGTTTTGTAAAAGCGAATACGAAGATCCTAAAAATAGGCGTTTTCATGCCCAGCCTATTAGTTGTCCTAAATGCAAAATCAATGTTTTTCTTAAAAATCCAAAGGGTGAAATTTTAGCCAAAGATCAAGAAGCTTTTATACAAAGTGCGAAGTTTTTAAAGGAAGGTAAAATTTTATCCATAAAAGGCATAGGTGGTTTTCATCTCATGTGTGATGCGTTTAATGAAGAAGCTTTAAAAACTCTAAGACTTAGAAAAAATCGCCCTAAAAAACCCTTTGCTTTGATGTGTAAAGATTTACAAAGTGCTAAAGAACTTGCCTTTATAGATGAAAAAGAAGAAGCTTTGCTTGGTGGGGTTTTAGCTCCTATTGTGATTTTAAAGGCAAAAAAAGCATTTTCTTTAATCGCTCCTGAT
>NZ_JAHCZD010000089.1:0-450 GCF_018501175.1 Campylobacter sp. 2018MI10
TTTTAACACCGATAAAAAAGTTTTTATCATAGCAGAACTTAGTGCAAATCACGCAGGAAGTCTTGAAATGGCACTTCAAAGCATAAAAGCTGCTAAAAAGGCAGGTGCTGATGCGATAAAAATTCAAACCTATACCCCCAACAGCCTTACTTTAGATAGCGACAAAGAAGATTTTATCATCCAAGGAGGACTTTGGGACAAAAGAAAACTTTATGAGCTTTATGAAAGTGCAAAAACCCCTTATGAATGGCATTCTCAAATCTTTGAAACCGCACAAAATGAAGGCATACTTTGTTTTTCAAGTCCCTTTGCTAAAGAAGATGTAGAATTTCTTAAACGCTTTGATCCTATAGCCTATAAAATCGCTTCTTTTGAAGCCAATGATGAAAATTTCGTACGTTTAATCGCCAAAGAAAAAAAACCTACTATCGTTTCAACGGGCATTGCTAC
>NZ_JAHCZD010000090.1:0-450 GCF_018501175.1 Campylobacter sp. 2018MI10
CTTTATATACAGACCATACTAAAGATGGTTCTGTACAATCTACTTAAGTTTCCGGTTATACTTCAACGATTTCTGCTCCCAATATAGATAATTCTGTCCATTATTCACATCTGACGCTGCCGACGTAGCGCATTATTTCTTTTTCTTCACTGCCTTGCATTTTTCTCTCATCCCCTTTAACTTCTGTATTCTCACATCCTTTTGCGATGGCATCCTTTGTATTAAAGCTTTTTGCTTCTTTATTGGCAAATAAAACATCAAAAAGCGTGTCATCTTCGCTATAACCCATAGCTTTTGCTTCTTCTAGTACACTTGGTAAAGTAAGCTTACCATCTACTTTTTGTTCTTTCCAAACCTCTTTAAGCTTAAAGCGTTTTGCAAATTCTAAAATTTGCCAAGTATCACTCATAGCAGCACCTACAGGTAAAACTTGTTGTTTCCAGTGTTGAG
>NZ_JAHCZD010000091.1:0-449 GCF_018501175.1 Campylobacter sp. 2018MI10
ACCTAACCCTGCCGCTTTGATCATTGGCAGATCGTTAGCGCCGTCGCCAATCGCCACCGTCTGCGCCAGCGGGATATCATGCTCTTGCGCCAGACGAAGCAAGGTATTGGCTTTATACTCAGCATCCACAATATCGCCGATAACGTGACCGGTAAATTTACCGTCCATGATCTCCAGTTCATTGGCGACTGCCGCCGTCAGACGTAGCTGGTCACGCAGATAGTCGGCGAAGAAAGTGAAGCCGCCGGAGGCGATAGCGATTTTCCAGCCGAGCGCTTCCAGTTTTAGCACCAACTGCGTTAATCCTGGCATTAGCGGCATATTCCCGCGCACCTGTCTCAAAATATCGGCATCCGCTCCTTTCAGCGTCGCCGCGCGGCTGCGCAGGCTGGCAGTAAAATCAAGCTCGCCGCGCATCGAGCTCTCCGTCACTTCAGCCACATTCTCAC
>NZ_JAHCZD010000092.1:0-442 GCF_018501175.1 Campylobacter sp. 2018MI10
TAAATATACCTTTTGAAGCACACTGCACAAATACTTTGCATTATTTAATTTATGATGGTTTAAGTCAAAGCGAAAGTTCTCTTTTAGAACTTTTATACAAACACAACCCCTATCCTTGTGCTTTAGTAGGGGGTGGATCTAGTGGAAATATGGACTTTAGCGGAACATTTATATTTTATAATGGAGAAATATTAAAAAATCAAGCTTTAAGCATACATGTCCAATTTAAACCTAAATACCGTTTTCATTTAATGAAGTCTCAAAATTTTAATCCTCAAAGCAATATCACCTTTACCATACTTGAAGCAAGTTTATATAATAAAACCATACGTGAATTTATTGATAAAAAAACCTTTCAAGCCATCAACGCGGTTGAAGCTTTATGTAATTATTTTATCTGCACTTTTGAAGAACTTAAAAGTAAAATGCAAGAATATTCTTT
>NZ_JAHCZD010000093.1:0-438 GCF_018501175.1 Campylobacter sp. 2018MI10
GTATTAAAGTATCATCTAAATCAAATAAAACAAGCTTCATTTTAACTCTTTTGCTAAAGAAAGATTGAATTTTAAAGCGATTTTATCACCTGCTTCATAAGTACTATGAGTGCTAAAATTTAAAGTATCTACCTTAAATTCAATTTCTTGCACTCTAACCCTATAGCGTATGATATTGCCTAGTAATGATTTTTCTTTGATCTTAGCCTCTAAGCCTTCGTTAGAAATTTCTATGGTTTCAGGACGCAAAGCTATATCTTTTTTAAAATCGTGTTTTAAACCCAAGTTATCAAGCTCTTTAGGGCTTAAAATATTGTAATTTCCTATAAAGCTAGCCACAAAATGAGAGTCTGGTAAAAGATAAAGATTGTTTGCGTTGGAATTTTGTATGATTTTACCCTCATTCATTAAAATAATCCTATCGGATAACTCTAAAGC
>NZ_JAHCZD010000094.1:0-438 GCF_018501175.1 Campylobacter sp. 2018MI10
TAATTGTTGTTTGAAAAGCTATTATTGCCAAAATTTCCGCCTTGTTGTGGAGCATTGGAATTGCCAAGCATTTCCATATTTTCAACTTGAATGCTATGTTTAGAGCGATTTTGTCCATTTTGATCACTCCATCGTTCAAATCTCAAACGTCCTTCTATGAGTACTTTTGAACCTTTTGTAAGGTATTGGTTTGCAACTTCTGCGGTGCGACCATAAAAGCTTATATCAATAAAGCAAGTTTCTTCTATTTGTTCTCCATTTGCGTTAAATCTTCTTGTTACTGCTATAGCGGAAGCTCCAATAGCACTACCGCTTTGTGCATAACGCATTTCTATATCTCGTGTAAGATTTCCAACCAAAACAACTTTGTTAAACATCTTTTTCCTTACTGAATTTCAGGAGGATCTAAATGTTTATTTTCTTTTTTAGATTGCTTAA
>NZ_JAHCZD010000095.1:0-438 GCF_018501175.1 Campylobacter sp. 2018MI10
AATAAAGGGCTGAGCTTATACCCTACAATGCGATCTAAAAGACGTCTGGTTTGCTGAGCATTTACAGAGTGCATGTTTAATTTTCTTGGATTTTTTAAAGCATTTTCTATAGCGCTTTTAGTGATTTCATGAAAAACAATGCGTGGTAAGGTGTTTTCATCTTTTCCTATAGCTTTTACAATATGATAGGCTATAGCCTCTCCTTCTCTATCTTCATCCGTTGCAAGATAGACTTCTTTGGCATCTTTGGCTTTGCTTTTAAGTTCTTTAACTAAGGCGCTATGATCACTTGTGATTCTATATTCAGGGATAAATTCATCATCTTCTATTTTAATCCCAAAGCTTGATTTAGGCAAATCTCTAATATGTCCTTTAGAAGCGATAACTTCATAATCTTTTCCCAAAAAATTTCCTATGGTTTTAGCTTTTGCAGGAGAT
>NZ_JAHCZD010000009.1:0-78240 GCF_018501175.1 Campylobacter sp. 2018MI10
CGCTTTCATCAAGTTCTTGATTTAATAAAGCTTTTATTTCATTACCTTTTGAGATAACTACTGCATCACCTCTAATGGCTGATATTTTACCTACGCTTGCATAGGTTAGAGTTATTACACTTAATAAAATTACAAGTTTTCTCATATATATTCCTTACTTATTTTTAATCTCATTAATCTTTTTATTTATATCTGAAATATTTAAAGATTTTTTTAATTCATCTGTTTTTATCTTTAAATCCTCATTTGCTATTTTGCTTTCTATTTGTAATTTAGCCTTACTTGCTTCCGTTTCTAATTTAATAGAAGTCTTATCAAGTTCATTGCTATCAATTTTTAATTTATATTGAGAATTATCAATATCCATAGTTGAATTTACTTGAGGATTTATTCTAGTTATTACATTGTTTTTATTATACACTCCTAGTAATTTACTATTCTGTAATTCAAATAAAACATCAGAAGTATCATTAATCTTACTATAACTAGCAAAATACGAATCACTTGGCTTTAACTTAACATAATTATTTTTCGTATCAGCATAATAAAATTCTTGAGCTGGGTTTGTATAAAATTCTGTAAAGAATTTAGTTTTCTCATTATCCCAATCAGCTAATTGCTTTCTATAATTTGAAGAATTAGTAAATTTTAAATTTTCTTTTATATTTAAAATATTTAAATCCAAACTACCATTTTTTGCAGTGTATTCAATTTGTTCTTTATTGACATAAGCAGTAGTTCTATAATGATCCGAAGTTGAATCTACAACAGTAGGAGCTTGAAAATTCATTGTATAGCCGTTGTATTCTAAATCTTCTATATCATATTCACGCATTTGTAAATAATTATGGTTCATAACAAAATATCTTAAATTATAAGCACTATCCCTACCATCTTTTTTAGTTTGCTCTTTTGAATAATAAGTTAAAAGTCCTCTTGATAAATCAAGTTCAGCGGCAGAATTTGTATTTGAGTAATAATTAATAGCTGTTTGATTATTTTTTTCTATATCACTTTTAAAACTATTCCAATCATCTTTTAAAGTTGTAAAATGAGATAAATCTGATTTGCTTAAATCATAATTAATACCAATTAATTGAGCTTTTAATTCATTTTTATTTGCACTAAAACTAGCATAATCTGATGAATATTCTAAATTCTTTTCAGCATTAGGCGTATTAAGACTAGTATTTTGCAAGTTATAATTTTGAGTTTTGATTTCTTTAGTTCCTAAATCAGAAACATTGTAGCTATTGCTAGTAAGAGTATTCTTTTTACCATCTAAAGTATAATAATCAAAAGATTTAACACTCTTATCGTTTTCTAATTTTCTACCATATAAATCAAGTGTCATAGTTCCTAAATTAAGACTTGCTGCACTTTTAGAATTTAAATCTTCTGAATAGTAATAATAACTATTTACATTGTTATTAGCAAAGTATTTATTAGGTATAGAAGGTTCTAATTTAGTCCATTCTTTTTCATCTTTAATCACTGGCACATCAGGTATTGCCACATTATTATCATTTGGCTTATTTTCTGGTGTGCTTGTATTATTATCAGGATTACTTGGCGTATCTGGTGTCGTATTTGGATTACTTGGAATAACTAAATCATCACTAGGTTTATTTGGAGCAATTTCTGGCACATTATCTGTATTTAAAGAATTATCATTTTTTGCAATGATTTCAGTTACTTCTTCTTTAATATCGCTTGCAATATTCATTTGCTCACTAGTTTGTAAAGTATTTTTAGAATTTGAATTAGTGTTTTCAGCTTTAATATCACTACTTAAAGTAATACTTGTTACTTTATTAGTATTTGTAGTGCTTTGTTTATCTTCTTGTTTTTCTTGTATTTTTTCTGGTTTATTATCTTCGTTAATATTTGCTTTGGTTAAAGAAAAATCATTTACTTTTAAAGGTTCAACTTTAATTACCTTAGTATTTGAAAAGCTTATTTGTTTTCCTGAATCAATTAAAGAAGTTTTATTACCTAATCTAACATCTATTGCACCTTGTAAGCAAGCTAATTTGTTTATATTAAGTCCAACTTCTCCTACAAACACTGTTCCTCTAATACCAATTGTTGCTGTATGAGCTTTTAAAGAGAAATTCTTTCTTGCTAATTTTGAGATTTCTCCTGTAATTACCTTAAAGCTTCCTTCACTTACTTCAAGATTTACTTTAGAGTTTTTTCCATCTAATAAGAATTGTTTTATTTCTAAGCTTGTGTTTTTACCTAGAGTAGTAACGGTGTTGTCATTAAAGATTATTTGTAATCTTGCATTGTTTCCCGTTTTTATAATATCGCTTTCATCAAGTTCTTGATTTAATAAAGCTTTTATTTCATTACCTTTTGAGATAACTACTGCATCACCTCTAATGGCTGATATTTTACCTACGCTTGCATAGGTTAGAGTTATTACACTTAATAACAATAATATTTTTTTCATAGCGTATCCTTTCAAAATGATGCCAAATTATAGCATATTTTAAAAGGTTGTTAGCTTAAAATTTATATTTATACATTAAATTAGTGTAAAGATTATCGTAAGAATTGTATTCAATACTTGATTTTACCCTATTATATCCTAAATCAAGTGAGAAGAAATTATGATGATCCATATTGTATTCAGCACCAAAATTTACCCTATAGGTTATATCGTTTCTCGTATTTAAGAAGATTTTTTCATCATATTTACTTTTAGCATAACCTAAACTTGCTTTTAATATTACTTGTTTATTTAACATATAAATAATTCCGGCAGTAGCTGAATATTCTTTATAATTATTTGAACTTTCTTTAATTCTGCTAGTTTTTTCTATATCATAAGCAATTTTTAAATAAGACATACTTCTTTGAGAAATAATCTTACTCATAGCATAAATACTATGATGATTTGAATCATTTTCTTTATTATCTTCTATCAAATAATTATTATGATTAATTGTATAGCCTAGACCAAAAGCTAGCCCACTTTCAGTATAATAATCACCTGAAATATCTGCTGTAAAGGTATTTAAATATCTTTTTTGTTTTAAAATAATATAATCATAAGACATTAAAATATTTAATTTAAATTGTCTTGATATCTCAAAACCATTATTAATTGAAGCTGTAAATACACTTAAATTCTGAAAATCTTCTTCAATTGGTTTTATATAATACTTATTATAAAAATTAATATTTATATCATAATCATATACATTATTAACTTGTTTTTTATAGCCAGCATTAAGATTAGCTAAAATACTACTAGCTGGTTGGTGCTTAGCACCTGGTATTGGAAAATTAATGCCTAATTGTGGCACTGGCAAATAGCTATCTTTTAAATTCTGCTTTTTTGGGTTACTATCATAACCATATCCAAAACCAATACTCGCATAAGGTATATTTATTTCATTATTAGCTTTTTGTTGATATTTAACATTTTTTAACATACTAGCAACTAAAGCTTTCTCATCATCATTTAAGCGTTCATCATCTTTTAAATTCTCTAGTTCTAATTTAAGTAAAGCTAAATTCCCGTTTTTTTGATAAATAATAGCACTTTGTAATCTCGCTTCTGTATTAGTATCATCTAATACCAAAACCCTATCATAAGCAGCTAAAGCTTCATCGTATAAACCTAATCTAAAAGCACTTTTACCCATAATTAGATTTAAATTAATATCAGAGCAAGTTTGCTTACAAATAGAACTAGCTATATCATAAGAAGTTTTATAATCTTCTTGATTATACGCATTTACTAAGTCATCAAATGGATTTGCTAATAAAGCAATAGGTAAAAATGTTAAAAATTTTTTCATAAATGTTAAGCCTTTTTTAAAAAACAAGTTTTTAAAACTATAACTCCGTGTTTATCAACTTTTGCTTCTATTTCATCATCATTTGAAGTAAGCTTTATGTTTTTTACATTAGTTCCTCTTTTAATAGTTAAAGAACTGCCTTTTACTTTCAAATCTTTAATAACGCTAACATTATCTCCTGCTTGTAATTCGTTTCCGTTTGCGTCTTTTGGCATTTTTATATTCCTTTTTTATTTATGGTGCCCAAGGTCGGACTCGAACCGACACAGGATTGCTCCTACTAGATTTTGAGTCTAGCGCGTCTACCAGTTTCACCACTTGGGCTAAAATTGCATATGATAATAAAATTTGCTTATAAAAAAATAAAAGTGTGATATTTTAAATATATTTTACTTAATATTTGATTATGAAATTCTTGTTTTGATATTCCTATCAAAACAAGAAAAAAAATTAATTCATTCCTAACATTTCCCAATAAGGAAGACCTATTACAAGGCATAAAATAAAAGATACCATAGCCACTACAAATCCAGTAATCCACCATTCTTTTACGGTGTTATATCCAGCTCCAAAAATAACTGAAGCAGCAGGACCACCAAAATGAGTTAATGCTCCGCCATAAGAATTTGTAGTAATTAATAAAAATGCTAATAAATAAGGATCAACTCCTGCGCTTTTGCCTATTAAAAATAAAACCGGTAAAAGAGTTGTAATGAAAACGGTTGCACTAGCATATAAATATCTTACGATAATACTAATAAAACCAATAATTATTAATACTATCAATGGGTCTAAATCTAAATTCATATTACCTTGAATAAATGTTCCAAGCCATTTAAAAAAGCCCAATTTATTCATCATACCTGATAGTGACATAATACCACCAAACCAAAATAATGTCCCTATACACTCTTTAGAACCTGCTATATCTTCAAATTTTAAAACGCCAAGTAATACTGATAAACTCATAGCACCAACAGCTACTGCAGTAGCATCTATATCAATCTTTAATCCAAATAAAGAACTAGCTAAAGATGGAACAGACCAACCAAGCAATGCTAGAACAAAGATTAAAACAAGCATTTTCTCACTTCTTTTCATCTCTCCTAATTCTTCTAAGCCTTGTTTTGAAATTACTATATTATCAATCTTTTTTATATCAGGGCGAACAAAAATATAAACAACTAATGGAATTACACATAAACACACAATACCAGGAATTATCATAGCAACAGCCCAATTCCCCCAATTTAAGTGAGTTCCTAAAATATCATTTGCATAACCAATCACTAGCATATTTCCAGCCATTGCGGTTGCGAAGATAAATGAAGTCATTTTTGTACTCATATAAGAATTACACGCCAAAAATGCACCTACTCTATTTTCTGTTTCAACTTTATCTTTTGATAAAGATTGTGCGATTGAATTTACAATTGGAAAGACAATTCCGCCTGCTCTTGCAGTATTTGATGGAGTTGCAGGTGATACTACTAAGTCTAAAAATGCAGTAACATAGCTAAGTCTTAAAGTAGTTTTACCAAATTTACCTATTAAAAAATAAGCCCATCTTTTACCAAGACCGGTTTTTGTAAATGCAATACTTAAAGCAAATGCAGAAACTATAATCCAAGTAGTTGAACTTGCATAGCCGCTTAAAGCTTGTTTTGTAGCTTCTTTTGCACCACCTAAATAAGGTCCCATAAATAGTGCAGTTCCTGCCACTGCAGTAATTAATACCATAGAATTTGGTATAGGCTTAAATACAAGACCTAAAACTGCTGAAAGATAAATACCAAACATTACCCACGCAGCTTCGCTTAAGCCACTTGGCACAGGCAAAATAGTAGCGAATAAAAATGGAATAGCAATCAAAATAATAATAGAAATTGCTCTTTTCATCATTTCTCCTTAAAAAAAATTAAAAAATTAAGATTACTTTAGCAGAATAATTCATAAAATGTATTTAAATTGTATTTAAAACTTTAAAAAATGTGTATAAAAGTAACACTTATTATAAATTATTATCTTTTTTTGAAAAAAAATATAATATATTTCATAACTTTTTATAATATAAAAAATTTAATTAGGAAAAAATATGAGAAAATTAGCTGTTTTTATTTTAAGTTTAAATTTATTTGCATACACTTTAGATTTTCCTGGAGATAAAATTCCTTTTAGTGAAAATCCAGATTGGAAAGACCCAACTATACCTAAAAATTTATATCAAAACGATGATATAAATTATGATTTGCAAAAAAAACTAAGTGAATTAGATGAAAAAAAATTAAGAAAATTAAAAAAAGCTTTAGATATATTATTTGAAGATGAAGAAGAATTACAAGAAGAAATTCCTCAAACTGAACCTATAAAAATAAAAGAGCCAACTCCAGATGAATATATACAAATTAGCATCAGCGGAGAAAAACCTATAAAAAAACAAAAAAATACTTATCAAAACAATAATATTTTGATAAATATTAAATAAGCTTTATTTATTACGAGTTTTATTAAAACTAAAAATAGCAATTATTAATGCTAATATAGGAGAACTCATAATTTGTAAAAAATATATTAATTCACTTTGTTCTTCTTCGTTTGGAGTAATAAAACTTAATATTAAAGCAAATACTACGCTACTAAGACCTAATATCGCTAAAAAATAACTAAGAATTTGATTTTGTATTTTAAATTCCAATTCATTTTCACAATAATTTTTTAATTTAAAATACGCTAAAAACATTGCAATATAAGGTAAAAAATAACTAACCGTGGTAAGAGAACTAAGTAGCCAATAAATATCTTGAGATTTATTAAAAAATACACAAAATATACAAATAATACTAACTAAAAATGCCTGAAAAAATAAAGCCTTATAAGGGGTATTGTATTTTGGATGTGGTTTTGCTTCATAAAATTTAATTATTCCTTCTTTTGAAGCATTAGCTAACATATATATTGGCGCTACCAACCAAGAATTAATCTGCCCTAAAGTGCCTACAAATAAACTAAAAGCCATTAATTGACTAAGACCTTTAAAACCCAAATTGTTTTCAGCATAAGTAATTGCTTGCATAATACCATCTAATATATCAGTATCTTTTGCAGGATATATCACATTAACACAAAAAGTGCCTAAAATATAAATACCTACTATTATAAATGCACTAAAAAATATAGCTTTTGGATAATTTTTTTGAGCGTTATCAATTTTAGCACCTATCATTGTACTAAGCTCAAGCCCTGCAAATGCAAACATCATAGTGCTTGAAAACACTAAAGTATTTAAATCAAGTGTAATTAAATACCCTGAATTATAAGGAGTTGTGATTTTGTTATTAGTCAAATAAAACATTAAAGCTACAACTATTAAAAGCAATGTGGGAAATAAAATTCCAAAATAAACAAATACTTTATTTATTAATTTTGTATATTCAAAACCCCTATAATTTATATATGTCAAAATAAAAAAACTCAATATAGAAAATATTGCGATAAAATAAGATTTTGCCTGTAAATTAAATATATAAGCTAAAGAATTTGCTGCGAAATACAACATCATTGGGAAAAAAGCTAAACAAGATAAAAGATAACAAATCAAACAAAAATAAGCTACTTTTACTCCAAAAGCTTTATTAATCCATAAAAATATACCACCACCCTTAGAAAATCTAGAACCAAGTTCTCCACATATCAAAGCTAAAGGAATAAAAAATCCAAATGCTACAAAAAGCCATAAAATAATAGAACTAGCTCCGTATTGTGCGACATAAGGAATTTGTCTTAAAGAAAAAATCCCAATCAAATTCATAAAAATAATATCTTTTATACTCAACTTCATAATAAACCTAAAAAAATAAAATGAAGCGAATAATACTATTAAAATTGTAATAATTTAGAAGAAAAAAAGAAAAGGTTTCACATAATCTGTGAAACCTAAAAATAATTTATAAAATTATTGGCAGATGATTTTTAATTCAACTCTGCGGTTTGCTGCACGGCCTTCTTTTGTTTTGTTATCGCCGATTGCATTTTGGTCGCCAGCCCAACTTGGATTAATTCTGTCTTCGCTAATACCAGCTTTTACAAGTTCAGCTTTTACTGCTTTAGCTCTTTTTTCTGATAATTTTTTGTTATAAGCAGATGTACCGATTGAATCTGTATATCCTGTGATATTTGCAAAATATGCAGGCTCTTCTTTAATTAATTTAGCTAAACGCTCAATTTCAGGAATATAGTTAGCAGTTACATTGCTCTTATCAAATCCAAAATTAACTTTAACTAATTCTAAATCATAACATGCTTTTGGTTTTGGTTGTGGTTTTGGCTCAGGTTTAACAACTACTGGCTCAGGTTTAACTTCTACAACTGGTTGTGGAGCTGGAACAACTTCTTCTTTTTTACCATCAAAGTTAAAAATTACACCTAAAGTGCTAATTACATGGTGATCAGCGTGGCGGAATTTAATTTGGTCACGAACTTCTGCTCTTAAACCAAAGCTTTTGTAAATTTTGTATTTTAAACCAATACCATAATGACCAAACATTCCGTTTTTATTGTCATATAGATTTTCGCTGAAGTTTTCATAACCAACACCTAATAATCCATAGAAATCAAAGTTAGTATCACCAACTTTAACTGGGAATACTAAGTTTAAATAACCTCTATCAATACCCACTGGAGTATGACCTGAATTATCTATACTTTTATATTCACCTTTTTGGTGCTCATAACCAATTTCTGTTCCTACTGCACCATACATATAACCAATTCTTAATCCATAACCAAATTTATTCATAAGGTCAAGATTTCCTTCTGGAACATTGTATGTAGCGATTGGGCTTATTTCTAAGCCTTCAAAATTAATATCACTTGCATTTACACTAACAGCTATCATTGCAGCTGCACTTAAAACTAAACTCATCTTTTTCATGAATACTCCTAATTTCAAAATCGAATTAACGTTTACTAAATTGTGGTTTTCTTCTTGCTTTTCTGCGGCCGTATTTTTTACGCTCAACCACACGACTATCACGAGTTAATAAACCTTGTGGTTTAAGTAGCGCTCTAAAATCAGCACTCATAGCAGCTAAAGCACGAGAAATTCCGTGTCTTAAAGCTTCAGCTTGAGCATTATAACCACCACCTAATGTGCTAGCTGTAATGTCCATTAAACCTTCTTGCTTAGTTACTAATAAAGGTTGAACTACCTTTAATTTAATAGCTTCGTGTCCGCCTAACCAAGTATTTAAATCAACGCCATTCACTATAATTTTACCACTTCCAGCCTTAGCCCAAACTTTAGCTATTGCAGTTTTTCTTTTACCTGTTGCATAAACTTTTGCCATTTTACTTTCCTTTTACCTGAGCTGTATGTGGGTGTTCGCTACCTGCATAAACTTTTAATTTCTTAAGCATTGCACGACCTAAAGTAGTTTTAGGCAACATTCCACGAACTGCTAATTTATATAATTTTGCTGGATTATTTGCTAATAAATCACCGAATTTTTCACTCTTAGTGCTTCCAAAATAGCCTGAATGTCTGTGATATAATTTATCATCAGCTTTGTTTGTTCCAGTAAATTCTGCTTTAGATGCGTTGATAATTACAACATAATCTCCGCAATCAACATTTGGTGTATAACAAGGCTTATGTTTGCCTTTTAATATTGTCGCAACTTCTGTTAAAAGACGACCGAAACGCTTACCTTCAGCATCTACAATTATCCAATCTCTTTTAACTTCGTTTGGCTTTGTTATTTTTGTCATGATTTTACCTTTGCCAAAATTTTTTAAAAAGCTGATTATATGTTTTTAATCTTAATAATATCTTAAATTAAGATAATTTTAAGATAAATTAAAAATAAAATTTGACTTTTTTAAATTCTAAAAAAATTATTCCATTTAAGTTTATTTTAAAGATGGGGGGGGTAGAATAGCATTGCAATTTTTAAAAAAAGGATGTAAAAATGAAACTAGTAAAACTTAGTTTAATTGCAGTAATTACTGCAGGTTCAATGTCAGTTGCAAATGCTGTTGCTTTAGATGAAGCTATTCAAAATGTAGATTTATCAGGTATGTTAAGATATAGATATGAAGGAATTAGCGAAAAAAATTCATTAAAAGACAAATCTACAAAAGATACAATCCAATTACATGGATATAAAGCTCAATTAAAATTCACTTCAGATATAGCTGATAATTTTAAAGCTACTGCATTATTTCAGTATTCAAACCAAGATGCTTCATTTGCTTTAAATAAACCAGGTTTAACACCATCTAATGAAGCTTTAAGAGATAAAGTTGAAAATAATATAAATACAAGCAAAACTTTTAATATAAGAGATGCTTATTTAACTTACACGAATTACGATACCTCATTTATGTTCGGTAGAATGGAAATTGGCTCAATTTGGACTGATGATTTATTAGGAACAGGATTAAAAATCGTAAATAATAGCATTGAGAATGTAACTTTAGCAGCTTATGCTTTTGATAATTACAATAAAGATAGTGATTTAGGCGTTATTGCTACAAAAAATGATGATGATAGTATAAAAAGCGTAAGTGGTAAAAATATATATGGTATAGCAGCAATTGCTAATTTTGACCCAGTAGCAGCAGAGTTATGGGTAGCAAATATGGCTAGTTGGGGCACATTATATACGGTAGATTTCAATGTTAATTTAGGTGATAAAGATGATTTCGCATACAATATTCACGCTCAATACGCAGGTAATAATCTTAAAAAAGATAGAAAAGATTTATTAAAAAAAGCTACAGGCGACGAAGTAGCTAATGGTAATTTTTATGCTATTGAAGCTGGCTTTGACGCATTCGGCTTAGATTTTAATATAGGTTATGCTGGTTATGGTAAAAAGGATAAAGCTACAATTAATACTATAGAAGATAGTGGCAAATTGATTAATTATGGCGAATACGCTATGAAAGATTACCAAACAGGAGCAGTAGGTAAGAAAGATTTCGTATTCGGAACAATTGGTTATACATTTGAAGATGTAAGATTTGGTGTTGATATTATTAGCGGAACAAATAAAATCAAAAATGGCGATAAAACTGATAAAGAAAAATTATTTGAAGTTAAGCCACAACTATCTTATAAATATAGCGACAAATTAAACTTCTCAGCATTCTATGCTTATGGTAAAACAAAAAATTATGAAGGTATAGAAGATTGTAAAAAAGATGAAAAACTAATCAGATTTGAAGCAAAATATACATTCTAAAAATAGCTAGGCATTAAGCCTAGCACTAGATTAATTTGGCCTAACACTTATAAAAACTTAATTTAACTAATTTCAAACTCTTGGTGTTAGGCTTACTTAGTCTAGCTTTTACAACTAGCACCTTCTTTAAACACTGCTCCATAATCGTTTTTTGAATCAGGTTTAACTAAATATAAATTCTTTTGCACTTCTAAGCTCTAATCAATCTAAACAAACAAGTTTTTTAAAACTAATAGCAATACGATTAAGTAATTTAAGGTATTACGAAAGGCTGAAAATATTTACAATGCGTTGTTTTTTTTTTTTTTATTATTTAACACATAAATCAAAATAGGAGACAATTATGTCAAAGAATACAAAAACGATGATATGTCCTTTTTGTGATGAAGAATTAAGATTTGGTGTAAAAGTATGCAGGGGTTGTCAAGCTGAAATTACTTACGAACACGAGAGAACATTTTCGCCTGGCTGGTTTATTGCTTTTTGCGTATTAACTTATATATTATATACATTTTATGATTCAATAAATGGTTGGGTTTTTGGGATACTTGTTTTTGTTGATATTGGATGCTTTGCTAATATTTTACCTATAGATCCAAAAGCAAAACCTGAAGCAAAATTTGAAAGAAGACAATTTAGATAATTAAAAACTATAAAAATTTTAAAAGCTCATCGCTTAATCAAAAAATACAAATTAATTTAAGCGAGAGCTTTTTTGAGCATACACTTAGCAAAACTCTCATTTTAACAATTACAATAATTTTATTTAGTGTTGCATATACTCTTTATAATCATTTTATAGTGTAGAAGATTGTTAAATAATTCTATTAATTATCTAATAAATTTTGATATTAAGTGGCTTTAACACTATGATGATTAAAGCTATTCTTTAAGAATAGCTTTTGATTAGCTTTTACAACTAGCACCTTCTTTAAACACTGCTCCATAATCGTTTTTTGAATCAGGTTTAACTAAATCTAAATTCTTTTGCACTTCTAAGCTCTCATCCATTTGCCAAGCATTCCAGCCACCATCATATACATAAATATTTTCCCAACCATCAAGTAAGGCAATAAACCAAGCAACACTAGCTCTCCAGCCTGTGCCACAATAAAAAGCTAAATTATCATTTTTATTAATGCCTTGACTTTGCCATAATTCATATATTTCATAAGGATTTCTAAGCGTTCCATCAGGGTCGTAATAATCAGCCACATTAGATGAATTTGTCCCTGCAAATCCCCAAATAGCTCCTTTTGGCTCACCACTTTTTGGTATATAATCATAACCACTAATTTTGCCTATAAACTCATCCCAAGCCCTAATACTTACTAGCTTTAAATCCCCTTTATAATTTTTAATATCATCTGGCATTGATATATTTATATTAGCATTTGCAGGAATTATCGCTTTAAAATCACTTTCTTTGCTAGGTATATTTGGAGTTTTTTCTATGCTAAATCCTGCTTCTTGCCAAGAATATAGCCCACCATTTAAAAATCTAACATCTTTAACCCCAGCGTATTTTAGTGCAAAAAATACTCTTAAAGCTGCCATTTGATTTTTAGAATATAAAATTATAGTTTTTTCGCTTGTAATTCCTAAGTTTAAAAGATTATTTTCTAAAGTTTTTGCATCACTTAAATTCCAAACAGGAGCATTCTCTATTAAATCAGTATTAAAATGATAAGCACCTTTTATATGCTCGCTGTATTCATCACTATTTTCTCCCCAACTAACCTCAAAAACCATAAAGTCTTTACCATCAAAACTCTCAACTTTTTTGCCTTGCATTAAGTCATTTAGCCATTTAGGATAGACTGCTAGTTGATAGTTTTTAAGTTTTACTAAATCATTATTATTTGCATAATCTATAAAATCAGCATAAATCTCGCCTTTATAACCACGAGCTAAAAACTCCGAGCTAACTTTTTTTATCTCATCTAAATTAGAACCATAAAATACGAGCTTTTTATCCTTTGTAATGCCTTTGCCTTTGAAATATTCTTCAAATTTTTTATTTTCAACAAAATCCATTGATAAAGCACTAATATTTAAAGCCCCTTTAATATGACCGCCGTTTTTTGCCCCATCTTCGCTAAAACCATTATAATAACTATCAATTCTTGTATCAATTATCAAATAATCACTATTTAATCTAGCTTTAAACTCATCAGTATTTAATAATTTAACATTATCAGCATTAAAACAAGCACTAAAAATAAGTGCAAACAATAAAATTAATTTTTTCACGATACTCTCCTTAAAATAATCAAAAATCCAAAAAGCATAAAAGGTAAAAATATAAAAGCTTGAAAGCTAAAATAAGCACTAGCTATTAAAATATTTGCCACATTGCAACCACTTGCAAGAGAAGCCCCAAAAGCCATCAAAAAGCCTCCAATTACACTAAAATATCCTTGTTTTAGCGATACGCCTTGAAGCGAAAATGATTTTAAATTCGCAACAATCCCACCTAAAATACAACCAAATAAAAAATAAACTCCAGAATCTAAATACCTATATTGATTGGTTACTAGATATAAAATCATATTTTTACTAGGCACTGATAAAGTAAAACTAAAACCAATCATTTTCCACATTAAAAGACTTAAAATTGCTAAAACTATTGCTAGAATGCTGATTTTTTTGGCTTTATAGATTAAATATATACTTAAAATTCCAAGTAAAATCACTAAGATAAAAGGCGAAATATTTAAAAAAGTATGAATATTAGTAAGCTCGTTTTTTGTAAAAATATCTATGTATTTTTTAAATATTCCATTAAATAAAGCCATACTAAAAGCAAAAGAAAAAGCCGTTATTAAATAAGAACTATTATTAATAACTCTAGTAAAACTACCACTAACACAAGCCTTGCTAAACGCCATGCCAATGCCAAATGCAAAGCTACCTATAATAGTAGCAAGTATTGAGAATTTAAACTCGGGTATGGTAATTAGCTGAAAATGTTCTAATATGAATAAGCCAAGAGATTGTAAAAATATACAAAAACTTAAAGCACTAACAAATGAAAAATCTTTAAAATAAAAAAGATTTCTAAAACCAGAAAAAAAGCAAAATCTATATCTTGCTAATAAAAATCCAAAAACAATTCCAAATATAAGCGTATTCATTACCTAATGACTTTCTAAAATATTTTAGAAATTATATGTTTTGAAAAATAATAAATCTTAATTCATATTTAGATTATGAATTAAGATTTTCACCACAAAATCAATTTAGTTTTAAAGAATTTAAATTCTTTTTAATTTAAATTCTTCGTTTTCGTAAAACACTACATAAGAGCTAATTTTGTGATTAGAAAATCTAGTTTTTATAAAGTTTTCATAGGTTTTTAGCTGTTTTTCATAAGATTTATTAAAAAACGAGCTTTTATAATCAATTATCTTAACCCAATCATCGCTAATAGCTAATAAATCTATTCTATTTACTTTATTTTCATATAAAAAGTTATATTCTTTAATCAAATTATGATTTTTGATTAGTTCTTTAAACTCCACACATTTAAGCAAATCTTCGCAAAGTTTTTTTAATTTATCAAAATCCACTTGATTAAACTTATTATATGCAAGTCTTAAACATTCATTCAAGCTTTCATCATTAAAATCACTCAATTCACAAAAATAGTGAAATGCGTTTCCAAGCATAATCGCATCAGTGCTAAACTCTTTAGCCTTGACATTTTGAAGTGGCACGCAAGGATTAAACTCATAGCTAATACTTATAGCACTTGCTTCATTTTCTTTATATCTAAAATTAAGCAAATCATCATCTAAACTCTCATTAGTAATTTCATTATAATTAATCCCGCTAAGCCCAGCTCCATCATTCATAATAATACAAAGAGAGCTAATCGCTCTTGTATAAGCTACATAATAAGTATTTATCTCATCAGTTTTTTTCGTATTCTCATAAATTTCAAGCTTTTTTGCATAATCTTTATCATAAAAACATCTAAGATTTCTAATAGCACTAGCATCTTTTTTAAAGCCATACCATTTGTGACTAGAAAAATCATATTCAATTTTAAGCCCTGTATCGTGTGGAGGGGTTTTACTTAAATGAACGCAGATTAAATGCTCAAATTGTAAGCCCTTGCTCTTATGAATTGTCATGATATTTATGCCTTTTGCTTCATTGTTTGATGCAAGTTTATTGCTAAGATTATATATGGTATCTAAAAAATCTTTAGAACTAATATCATCTAAAAACTCTAAAACATACTCATCTTTGCATAAATCAAGATGAGTTATTATCTCATTATAAATCTCATAAGCACTTTTTGTAATATCAATTTTAAGCCTTGAATAATCCTTGCCTAGCACAGACTTTACAAAAAAGCCATAAATCTCATCTCCTAAAATAGAGTATTTTGCAAATTCTATTAAAACCCTAACACTCATTTTTGAAACTAATAAAGAGTTATTATTTACATTAGTTTTTAAGCCAAATTCATTTAAAAAATTAGCTATTTCATTTGCGTTTGCATTATCTCTTGTAAGTATGCAAATATCATCTAATTTTACTCCGTTTTGTAGCAAACTTGCAATCTTTTTATAAACATCGTTTAAGTAATTTTCGGTGATTATTTTGCTTACAACTCCGTTTTCTTTACTTGCAACTAATTGCTCGTAATAATCATCATAAAGATTTTTAAAATTATTATTTACAAACTCTACTATGGCTTTTTTACTACGATAATTAGTATCAAGATTTTGCAAGCTTATATTATAGGTTTTGTTTTTGTGAAATAAATCAAATACTTCTTGTTTAGCACCCCTAAATGAATAAATTGATTGCTTTTTATCCCCTACATAAAAAAAGCTTTTTTGCTTATCATCTATGCCAATTCCAGCCACTATTTCTTCAACTATTGGCTTAATAATTTCGTATTGAATAACCGAAGTATCTTGAAACTCATCTATTAAAAGATGGCTTAGATTTGAATTAAGTCTAAAATAAAAAAGGTCTTTTAAATCCTTATTTTGCAATATTTTATGAACATAAATAGCAACATCACTAAAGCTTAAAATATTTTGCTCTTTATGATAATTTTTCGCAACTTCGCTAAATTTATCTAAATAATTAAAGCATAATTTTAATTGATTGCTCTCTAAAAAACCATAATATTTAGCAACGATTGATAGTAATTCTTCATAAGCTGCTGCAAAAGTTGGTAAATCTAGGGCTTTTTGTATATTTGATTTGCTAGCGTCTAAAAATGAGCTAGAAAGTAAAGAATTTAAATCCGTAATTTTGCCAAGCCATTCATCAACTTTTTTATTTGCTCCAGTAAAATTATCTTTAAGCCTTAAAAACTCATCAAAAGGATTTATAAAAGTCGTATCATTTATGATTTTTTCGCCTGTATAATTTAAATACAAACTCTCAAGCCAGTTTAAAAAATCTCCTAAACTCATATTAAAATCTTTTAAATCTCTTACTAATTTTATGGCTTCATTTGTATCTAAAGACTTTAAAAACTCTTCTTTAATATCTAAATAATCAATGAGTTCCGCATCTACGCTTAAGCCTTCGTGTGTTGCAAAAAGCCTTAAAATCTTAGAAAAAAAGCTATCAAAAGTATAAATCCTAAGCTCATCTTCTTTAAAGTTTTTTAAGAATTTATTTCTTGTATTTATGATTTGCTCGGCACTTAAACCTAGTAAATCTTGCAAAAATTGAAGCTCGGCAGCTCTATTTTCAAGCTCTAAAAATACCTTTGTAATTCTCTCTTTCATCTCATTTACGGCTTTTTTTGTAAATGTAAGAGCTACTATATCATTAATACTCGCCCCGCTTAAAACTAAAGCAATATATCTAACACTTAGAGTAAAAGTCTTGCCACTTCCAGCACTTGCTGCTAATGCGATATGTTTCATACTCTATCCTTTTTATTGATTATTAAATGATAATAGCCATAAGCATTTTCACTTTTTTCTAAGACAAAGCCATCTTTAAGAGTTGCAATGTCACTTTCAATCTCTTGAGATAATTTATTAAAATTTTTACATTCAAACACCGCCCCACGAGTGCTTTTTAAATAAATTAAAGCTGTTTGTATCGTAGGCTTATCTAAAAGCATTGCGTAAAAGGCTAATTGTTTTTCGTGATTTTTAGTAGAATTTGGCTTGTTTGTAGTCTTATAATCAATTATTAGCTCATCACTTATCCTATCAGCTATCCCGTAAGCATCAATATTTGCAATTTTACTCGAAAGCTTTTCTTCACAATTTGCACTTGGCTGATTGTTGTTAATATAATATGCGATTTCATCTAAATTATCGTATATTAAAGCATAATCAATTGGGCTTAATTTGTCTTTTAGCTCTTTTTCAAATTCTTGTTTTAAATTCTTAAAATCAGCGTTTTGTAAAAACTCATGAACCATAGTCCCAACTGCTGCTTTTTCGTTTGAATTACTAGGTTCACTTAATTCTAAAATATATTTTAAATAATACTCATAAGGTGAGTTTAAATAGCACGATAATCTTGAAAAACTAAGCGGTTTTGCAAAAAAATTATGATTTTTTATAAGTTCTAAATCAGGCTCAAATATATTTTCATTTGCTTTTATTTTGCCATTGAGTGCCTTTAAAAACGACTCCATAAGCCCTTTTTCATCTACGATTTGTCTTTCGCAACTAAAATCTTTTAGCATTCTAGCGGGTGATTTTTCTTCGTTTTCAAGGTATAAAACAAAAACTTCTTTGGCATTAAAAAGCTCTTTATAATAATGCCTTTGTAAATTTTCTCTATCAGCATAGCTAATTAGCCCAGCCTTTGTGCGAACAGCATTGTTTAAAAACATTTCACTAACACTTCGCTTTGGCACTAAATCATCATTAAAATCAAGAACAATTACTAAATCATATTTCATTCCACGACTTTCAAGCATACCTAAAGCATCAACATTTCCGCCGTTTGTGTGAGAAATTTTAATATTATTAGCGTCAAGTAATTTTATGATTTGCTCGTTTGTTAGCTTAAACTCATTATTTAAAATCTTTATATCATTTAGGCGGTTTTTTAGGATTTCTTTAACTTCAGCGTTTTTGCTAAGGCTTAATAGTTGCTCTTTTAATTTATCAAAATTACTAAAATCAAGTTCGCTTGTATTTAATAATCTTTTTTGCACTAAAGCCAACTCATCATCACCTAAAATCGCATTTAGTTTTTGTGCTATTTCGTTTGAGTTTAGCCCACTTGCAATATTTAAATAATTATGAATATCAAGAGCTTTTAAACTAGTTGCAATGCTTTCATCAGGCATAATAAGAGCTATTTGTTTATCATTTTCGTAATATTTTGATATTAGACTAAGTGCGTAAATGTATTGATAAATTGAGCTTTTAAACGAAGCAATTTTTAAGGTATTGTTATAATTTAGATTAGTTTGCTCTAGGATTTGCCAAGAATTATTAAAACTTAGAGTATAAGTATGATTTGGCTCAAAATCTATTTTAAATGATTTTTTTAAAAGATTTATATTGTAATCGCTTACATTTGTGATGATTTTTACATCTATTTTATCCGAAATACTCTCAAAGAATTCTAATTCGTATTGCTTTAAAAAGCCGTTTAGATAAAAGCTAATTGATTTATATTGACTAAGCAAAAACCAATTAGCTTTTAAATCTTTAATAGTTATATCATCATATAAATTTTGATTATCTAATTCGTTTTTATAATGCTTTAAACACTCTTCTAAAATATCTAAATACTCATCAAAAAAACTATATAAATCATTATTTCTTAAATCATCTATACTTACTTTTTGGCTATTTAATTCGCTAAAAAATGAGAATAAATATTCTTTATTTTTTAAAAAACTTAAAAAATCATTTGAAAAATTAAGCTTTTTATAATCTTTAGTTTTATTACAAGCCCTACTCATAGCAATGATTTGCTCTACTTCAGTCGCTCTTCTTTTATCATTTATTGCGAAATCTTGCAAAAACTCATTAATACTAATTGTAGTTGGAAAAAATCCTTCATTTTTAATACTTGCTAAGTAGTTTTTAATTTGCCTTAAATTAGAAAATACAATCAAATCCTTTTTATACATTTATTTTCCTTTTAAAAGATTATTATGAGTAGTTATAGCGTAAAAAAGCTTTAATATTAAGCTTTTTTACATTGATTTTTGCAAAGTTCAAGTTTATAAAATTTTGAAAGTTCGTTGATTTTAAAATCAATCAATAAAGTCCAGCGTCCATTAGAAATATCTCCTAAATCAGCTTTAAATTCTTTTAAATTATCATCATAATTTACGATAATTTCTTTATCTTCATATTTTGTGTGTGGTCTTGTTAATTTTGCCTTTACGCTTATATTGCTTGCTTTTAAATTAGACTTTTCTTTAACTTGTAATATCACTTCATTATCTACAAATACCGCTGGGCGTTTAGTAACATCTAATCTTGTTTTATCACCTAAAACCCTAAAAGCAAAATTATCTAAAAATAATTTTTCGTTTTCTTTGATTTTTGCGTAATTATTCTCAACATCTTGATATTTTAAAAAATAACTTTCATCTTCATCTACTGGATAATCAAAAGATAAATAAACGGTGTAAATACAAGCAATCATCATAAAAATAATTGAACCAACAATCAAATAAGGCCAATGTCTTCCTTCTTTTATCATTTTTTCTTTACCTTTCTTCTAATTAAAACTACTATAAAAACAATAGTAAAAATATAAAAAATAGTTCTAATTGTATTTATAATATTATCATTTAAATCCCCGTAAGAATACTCAAGTTCTACACCTTTACTACTTGCAATTACATCACACAATTCAGCAAACCCATTTAAAATCGCTGCATTTACTAAATCTTTTCCTTTAGGTTGAGTAAGTATTGGCAATATTGCACCTTGTTTTGGGAAAAATCCATATTTTAAATAATAATATTCGGTAACACTTCTAAAATCTAATCCTAAATCACTTATAACATCTAACTTTTTATCTTTAAGGCTAATTACTATAATTGCATAATTTTTATCAGTTTTAATACTTTGTTTTAAATCTTTAAAAGGAATTTCATTTGATATTAAAACACTTGTTTTAATACCTGTTTTTTGCTCTAAATCATTACTTAAAATATTTATTTCATTTAATACTTCATTACTTAAAGGCTCTTGTGAAAATAAATTCACAAGAGCTAAAAGCATTATAATTATTAGCTTTTTCATCCTATACCTAAATGATTAGGAGTTAAAACTGACCAAGCTGTAACTATTGCTAACACAACCATTCCTAAAACTATAATTGTTTCTAATAACTTGCTCATTTTGCGTCCTTTCTAAAATCTTCTAAACTTCTATTTTCGTGCATTTTAGCATCTTCAATTTTTTCTAGTTTATAAGGATTTCTGATTTCTTTTTGTTGAACATTTATTCCCCAAATAGTAAGCCCAACTAGGATTGATAATAATAAAACGGTAGCTATTAACATACCTGTAATTCCGTGTAATCCAAACACATTTCTATTATGATTATCCATTTTTTACTCCTTTGATAATGTGCTTACATAACGAGCAACTGCATCTACTTGCTCATCGCTTAGCATTGATTTAAAGCTTGGCATTGCTCCTATTACTTTTACGCTTGCATCAGCACTTGCTATCTTACCGCTAGCTAAAACCATTTTAATAAAATCAGGTTTAGTATAAATATTTAATGCAGGTGCTACACCTTCAGTACCTTCTCCATTTTCTCCGTGACAAGCTGCACAAGTTGTTTCAAACACATCTTTACCAACTTCGCCTTGCATTCCATTTGCTACATAAGTTGCAACTGCTTTTGCGTCATCTCCTTCAACTAAACCAGCTGGCATTTCTCCGTATCCTAAACCTGTTGAGCCGTTTTCTAAAATATCTAAAATTCCAGCAACGCTACTCCATTTAGTTAAGTCTTGAGCCTTACCATTAATTCCAGTTGCTTCAGCACCATGACAAGGAGCACAATGTAATAAAAATACATTTCTACCCATATTTAATTTAGATTCATCATCAAATGCTACATATTTTTCTTTATATTTTGCATTATGACTTGCTACTTCTTCATTATATTCACCTATTGATGAATATTTGTTTAGTGGAAAACCTATTAAAAAATACCATAAAGCAAACACTATTAAAACGATAAACATAACAGCCCAACCTACTGGTAATGGGTTTTTATATTCACTTATTCCATCCCATTCGTGCTCGCTTGTTTCAGCATCTTTTCTTTTAATTCTCATCTGTTTAAATACATTTAAACTTACTATCAACACGGTAGCAACAATAACAACTGCACCAATTATAGAAAGTAAATTTACATTATCAGAAAGATTTAACCATTTCATCACTTTCTCCTATTTTCTAATAAAGATGAATTAATATCATCATCTAATGCAAGATTTGCATATTTTTCATAATCTTTTTTACCTTCTCTTTGTGCTTTATATAAATGAATAATATAAGCATAAAGCACAAAGGTCAAAAACGCCACAAGGAAAAAATAAGCATGTCCTTGATATTGCACAAGTTCAACCAAACTCATAATTCTTCCTTACTTTAAGCTATTTAAATACGCAATCAATGCAACTATTTCTTTAATTTCGCATTTACTATCAAGTGCATTTGCACGGCAAGGTTCAAACGCTTGTTTTACTTCTTCATCGCTCATTGCATCAACAATAGGTGTAGCTTGTTCTACCATCATTTTACGAGCGTCTTCGTAAGTTCCTAATTTTGGATAACCTTCTTCATCATAAGGAACATTGAAAACTTTTTTAACAGTTAAAGCTTCAGCATAAGCTGTATCTAAATCTGAATTCTTTTTAAATAAATGTGGATATTCAGGCATAATTGAACTAGGCACTACAGAAACAGGTTTTTTCATATGATTTTCGTGCCAATCAGTAGTTCTATAATTACCAACTCTCATTAAATCAGGACCTGTTCTTTTTGAACCCCATAAAAATGGTCTATCATAAGCATATTCACCTGCTTTTGAATAAGCACCATATCTATCTGTTTCTGCTTTAAATGGACGAATTAATTGCGAATGGCAAGCATTACAACTTTCTTTAATATAAACATGACGACCTGCAAGTTCTAAAGCTGTATAAGGCTTTTTACTCTCAATTGGTCTAGCGTTAGGACTAAATGCAGGTAGAATTTCTACAACACCAGCATAAGCAATAACAACAAATACAAATACCGCAAAAAAGAAAGGATTTTTTTCTAACCAACTAAACATTTTTTACCTCCTTACGCTTGCATTGGACTTGCTGATTTTGGTTCAACTTCAACGCTTCTGCTTGAAGTAACTGACTTATAAATATTATAAGCAAACATAAAAAATCCTATTAAATATAATAAACCACCAATAGCTCTTATTATAAAATAAGGATGTAGTGCTATAACAGTATCAATAAATGAATAAGTTAGAGTTCCATAATCATCATAAGCTCTCCACATCATACCTTGAGTAATTCCAGCAATCCACATTGAGCTAAAGAATAATACAATTCCTAAAGTTTGGATAGTAAATTGGTATTCCATAATTTTTTTACTATAAATCTCTTTTTTAAATACCCTTGGAGTCATATGATAAATTGCAGCCATAGTCATAAATCCTACCCAACCAAGTGTTCCATCATGCACGTGTCCTGGAATCCAGTCTGTAAAGTGTGCTAGAGCATTGATTGATTTAACTGATTGAATTGAACCCTCAAGTGTGCTAAACATATAAAATGTTGAAGCAAAAATCATAAACTTAATTAATGGGCTTTCTTTTACTTGGTGCCATTCACCTTTCATTGTAAGTAAGATATTGATTGCACTACCCCAACTTGGTAATATTAATACAACAGAGAAAATTGAACCCATTGTTTGCATCCAATCAGGAACGGTTGAATAAATCAAATGGTGTCCGCCTGCCCATAAATATATAAACATTAAAGACCAGAATGAAAATAGTGATAATTTATAAGAAAATACTGGCTGACCACTTTCTTTTGGTAAGAAATAATATATTTCAGCAATAATTGCAACCGTGAAAACAAAAGCAACCGCATTATGTCCCCACCACCATTGAATTAAAGCATCGTTACTTCCTGCATACATAGATACTGAATGAAGCCAAGAACCCATTCCTGTAACTAATTTTGTAGGAACTTCCATATTATTAAATAAATAAAGCATTGCTACGCCTAAAAATGTCGCAATGTAATACCAAATAGAAATATAAAGACTTTTTTCACGGCGAATTCCAATAAGTCCAAAAATTCCCATACCCCATAAAACCCAAATAACAACAACTGCTATATCAAAAGGCCATTCAAGTTCTGCGTATTCTTTTGAAGTTGTAACACCAGCAAAAAGACTTACAACAGCTAATAATATAGTAATCATAAAGATTATAAAATGAGCTTTACCTATGAACATTAAGAATTTTGATTCTTTCATAGAAACTTTTAAAACTCTTTGACCTACATAATACCAAGTAGCCCAAATACCTGAAAGCATAAAGCCATAAACAACTCCGTTTGTATGAAGTGGTCTTAGGCGGCCAAATGTAGAATATTCACCTGCAATATTATTTAGCTCAGGAAATGCTAATTGAAACGCGATTAAAGTTCCAATTCCCATACCGATTATGCCAAACAAAATACATGCGAACATAAACCACTTAGCTACGGTATAATCATAGCCAAGATTTTGCGATGGATTTGCCATAACTGCTCCTTAAATAGAAATTAAAATAATCTGCTAATTATAATCTTAAAAAAAATAAACTAAGCTTAATTTGTAATAATTTTGAAATCTTTTTTATAAAATTCTAAAAAAATTCTATTATTTCTCTCGTGTAATTTATATTCATTTAAGCAATCTAGCTCATCTTTTACGAATGAGCCTTTGTATAAAATAAATTTCGTATTATCATTGGTTATATCATTACATAAAGTAACAATTAGTTCTGTTTTTGCAAAAGCTCTTGAAGTTATCAAATCGCATTTTAAGTCTTTTTCACATTCAACTTTTATAGGTTTAATAAACACATTATCTAAATTAAACTTAGCTTTAATTAGCGATAAAAATGCTGATTTTTTATAACTTGGCTCATACAAATAAAAATTACAATCTCTTTTTAAAAAAGCTAAAAATATAGCAGGAAAACCAGCACCTGAGCCAATATCTGCTATATTAATTCCTGATTTAAATTCTACGAAATTAAGTATTTCAATACTATCAAGTGCTGCTGCTTTTATATCTTTTAATCTTGTAATATTATGAACTTTATTGTATTTTTTTAATTCATCTTCATATGAATTTATAAAAGCTAAAAATTCATTATTCATTTAGCATATGCCCCATTTTGCAAGATTTAACTTTTAAATATTGTTTATTGTATTCATTACTTTGCATTATTAATGGTATGCGTTTTACATCTTTACTAATAGCTTTTAATTTTAAAGGATTATTTGTAAGCAATCTTACGCTTTTAATTTTGTAATATTCAAGTATAAAATCAACTATTTTATAATCTCTTTCATCATCTTTAAAGCCTAGTTTTAAATTCGCTTCAAGTGTATCAAATCCATTATCTTGTAAATTATAAGCATTTACTTTATTAAATAGACCTATTCCACGACCTTCTTGACGAAGATAAATAACCATTCCGCCATTTGCTTCAATATATCTTAAAGATGCTTTTAATTGGTCTCTACAATCGCATTTAAGCGAACCTAAAGCATCACCTGTAAGGCATTCAGAATGTATGCGAACATTAATCTCATCACTAATTTCGCCTTTCATAATTACTAAATGCTCTTTTTCGTTTTCTTTAAAAGATTGGATAACAAAATTTCCAAATCTTGTAGGTAAATTTGCTTGTTTTGAAATTTCAACTAACATTGTTTAACTCTTTTTTGATTTAATTAGCCTTAATTATACAAAAAAAGGAGTTTAGTGTGCGTAAATTTAGACGACTTAGAAAAAGCCCTATAATTAGGGATTTAGTAAAGGAAAACCAACTTAGCTTAAACGATTTGATTTACCCTTTATTTGTAGTAGATAAAAAAAGTGCAAAAATTGAGATTAAATCAATGCCAGGAGTTTATCAATTAGGATTTGATGAATTACTAGCAGAATGTAATGAATGTTTAAAGCTTGGAATTAAAAGTATTTTATTATTTGGCGTATTAGATGAAAGCGCAAAAGATAGTTGCGGAAGTGATGCAATGAGCGATAATGGGCTTATAGCTCGTGCTATTAGAGCTATTAAAGAGCGTTTTGGTGATAGCTTATATTTAATTGCTGATTTATGCTTTTGTGAATACACAGACCACGGACATTGCGGAGTATTAGATGAAGATGGGTATTTAAATAATGAAATTACGCTTTTAAATTCTAGCAAACAAGCTTTAGTAATGGCTAGAGCTGGAGTTGATATGATTGCACCTAGTGGAATGATGGATGGAATAATAAAAACTTTAAGAACTACTTTAGATGAAAATGGCTTTGATACTTTACCTATTATGGCTTATTCAACCAAATTCGCAAGTGCATACTATGGACCTTTCCGTGATGTGGCTAATTCAGCTCCTAAAAAAGGCGATAGAAAAGCTTATCAAATGGATTATGCAAACGGAAAAGAAGCTTTAAATGAGAGCTTAGAAGATGAAAAACAAGGTGCTGATATATTGATGGTAAAACCTGCTTTAGCATATTTAGATGTAGTTAAAGAAATTAGCCAAAACTCACTACTTCCACTATGCGTTTATAATGTAAGCGGGGAGTATTCAATGCTTAAAAACGCTGGAATAGCTGGGCTTGTAGATTATCCAAAAATCTTAATGGAAACTATGATTAGTTTTAAAAGAGCGGGTGCAAAACTAATAATCACTTATCACGCTAAAGAATTAGCCGAAATGTTAAGGGGATAAAAATGGATTTTAGTGTATTAGCAAAATATCAAACAAGTGGCCCAAGATATACTTCATATCCAACAGCTATTGAGTTTGGCGAAGATTATAAATATGATGATTTTATAAAAGATTTAGAAAGTAACGAGAATAAGCCTTTATCGCTTTATTTTCACTTGCCGTTTTGTCGTTCGGCTTGTTATTTTTGTGGCTGTAATGTAATTTATACAGCTAATGAAGATAAAAAAGAAAGGTATTTAGATTATATTTTAAGAGAGCTTGATATTTTAAAAACTCATCTTAAGATAAAAAAAGCTATTCAAATGCACTTTGGCGGTGGAACGCCTACATTTTTTAGTGCAACTCAACTTGAAATCTTGCTTAAAAAAATTAATGAAATATTTGAGTTTTTACCTGATAGCGAGCTTTCTTGCGAGATTGACCCTAGATTTTTAAATGTTGAACAAATGAGTGTATTTGCAAAATACGGCATAAATAGAATTAGCTTTGGTGTGCAAGATTTTGACCCTAAAGTGCAAAAAGAAATTCATAGAATTCAACCTTACGAAATTACAGAAAATGCAGTAAAACTAGCAAGAGCAAATGGGGTAAAAAGCATAAATACTGATTTAATTTACGGACTTCCTTATCAGGATTTAAACTCATTTAGCAAAACGCTTGAGACAATTTTAAAAATAAATCCTGATAGACTTGCTGTGTTTAATTACGCTCATGTGCCTTGGATTAAAAAGAATATGAGAAAATTTGATGAAAGCACTATTCCTGAAGCTAAAACTAAGTTAGAAATTCTAAAACATACTGCGAAATTTTTAGGCGAAAATGGTTATAAAATGATAGGAATGGATCATTTTGCTAAACCAAATGATGAATTATTTAAGGCTTTAGAAAATGGTACACTTCATAGGAATTTTCAAGGATATACTACAAAAGGTGGAGCTATTTTGGTTGGCGTTGGGCTTACTAGTATTGGAGAAGGACTTAATTATTACGCACAAAACTATAAAGATTTAAACCTTTATGAAGCAGCTATTGATAATGGCAAATTACCATTTCATAGGGGAATTAAACTTAATAATGATGATTTAATTAGAAAAGCTGTAATAATGAGTTTAATGGCTAATTTTAGTCTTAATATTAAAGAAATTGAAAAAGAATTTAAAATAGTATTTTGGGATTATTTTAACGACGCAAAAGAGTATTTAAAAACTTATGCTGAATTTTTACAAATTAGCGATGATGAAATAAGAGTAAATGAAACAGGCACATTATTAATCCGTAATATTTGTATGGGATTTGATGCTTATATGAAAAATAAAGGTGAAAAGACCTTTTCAAAAACATTATAAAGGTAAGTAAATGTATGAATTAGCAAAAAAAGTTATATTTAAGTTTGACCCTGAAGATATGCACCATTTAGTAATCAAAGCTCTTAAAACTCAAAGATTTTTAAAAGTAGTTGATTATAAAAAAACTTATAAGAATTTAGAAAATGAATTAATCAATATGAAATTTTCTAATCCTATTGGACTTGCAGCAGGATTTGATAAAAATGCTGAAGTAGTAGCTCCTTTAGCAAATCTTGGCTTTGGTTTCATTGAAGTCGGAGCAATCACTCCTAAGGCTCAGCCAGGTAATCCTCGCCCAAGAATTGAAAGATTAGTAGATGAGCTTAGCATTCGCAATGCAATGGGGTTTAATAATGACGGCGTAGAAGTTGCAAAAGCAAATTTAATGCGTGAGAATTTCTCAAAACTACCTCCGATTTTTATAAATATAGGTAAAAATAAAGTTACACCTAATGAAGAAGCGATAAATGATTATGAGATTTTAGTTCGTGAGCTAAAGCCTTATGCAGACGCTTTTGTAATTAATATAAGTTCGCCTAATACTCCAAATCTAAGAGATTTACAAAATGCTAAATTTATTGAAGAAATTTTTACTAGACTAAATGCTATTAATGATGTGCCAAAATTTATAAAATTTGCTCCTGATATGGATTTTGGCTTGGCTACTGAATTAAGTCTAACAGCTTTAAATGCTAATGCTTGCGGAGTGATTTTAAGCAATACTACGCAAGATTATTCACTTAGCAAAAAGCCTGATTTAACTAAGGCAGGTGGTCTAAGTGGTAAAGTATTAGCCGAAAAGTCTTTAAATATGCTAAAAGCAATCGCACCAAGCGTGCATAAAAAAGGCATAATTATTAGTAGTGGCGGGGTATTTGACGCGGCTCAAGCTTATGAGCGTATAAAATGGGGTGCTAGTTTAGTTCAAGTGCTTTCATCTATGATTTTCGTTGGACCTAGAATTGCTAGAAATATAAATGATGAGCTTACAAAATTAATAGAAAACGACGGCTTAAGCTCGATTAATCAAGCCATCGGCGTAGAATTATAAGAATTTGAAATTCCTATTTCAAATTCTTGATCTTTCGCATTGCTAGAATATAGACTAAAATAAATGAAAATAAAAATAATCTATTCATATATTCATAAAAAATACCGCTTCTATCAAAGCAAATAATTTGAATATAAAAAGCTATAAAAGATATTAAAGTGATTATTTTTATAATTGCTCTAATGTTGGATTTATAGTGATTTAATAAATAAAATATATCAATATAAATAATAGGCATTATTATTATGCTAAGTTCAGTTAATGCCATTATAAACACTATTCCAACGATAAAAATAGTTAAAACAATAGTAATACCAAGATAAAAACTAAAAGGTATTATCAAATTAGTCTTGCTAGCAATTGAGCTAAAATCTAAAGTTAAAAAATAAGCTAAAGAGCGTTTTGGAGTAATCTCATTAAAATGCCTTTCTTTTATCATTGATAAAATCAGTGCAAGTATGAAAAAAATAATAAAACCAATGGCTTTATAATCAATTGAAAGCATAAAATTATCTTCTAAATAAACCCTAAGCCAATGAAAGCATACTAAATAATAATCAATAAGATAAAACGCTATTATTACAATGATAGTTTTGATTATTTTATTTTTTGTGATTGAATTAAGCCTTTGTAAAGTGCTAAGAATTAGTATAAAATCAATAGCAAGATAAAAATTAGCATATAAACCCTGAAAAACAATTTGAGAATAACTCATAAAATCATTTTTAATAAAAGTAAAATCTACATTATTAGCTAAAACTAAACGCACAAATCTTGAAAACTCTATCAAACAATAAAACAAGCCAAAAGCTAAAATCGGAAAAATAAAAACCATAAAGGCATACGAACGCCTACTCATAGTAGCTCTTAAATCAAAATTAGCTACATTAATCAAAGCTTCTTTTATGCAATTCATTTTGTATACCCCCCCCCATTAACAACTCGCAAATATCAACGCCTAAAACCTTGCTAATATTATAAATATGCTCTAGGTTAAAATGTTTGCCGTTTTTGTTGTTTTCGCAATTTGAATAAAAGGCTATTGATTTTATGCCTATACTTAGGGCCAAATCTAGTTGGCTTATGTTTTTTTCGGTTCTAAATTTTTTAACATTACTTGATACTAATTTATAAAATTCTTCTATTTCTTCAGTGTTTTTCATACATTATCCTATAGGTAAAATCTAATAATTTAAACGATATAAAAATTTAAAATCTATATCCTATAGGATAAATTAATTTATTTATGATAAATTTGCTTTTAAATTTATTTAAGGAGAAAAAATGAAAAAATTATTTTTGTTTTCATTAGTTGCATTAGCTTTTAGCTCTTGTGCGGCTATTGATAATTTCACAACCTATACTGAAGGCACTAAGATTACCCAAGATGAGCTTGATAGCATTGTGGTTAATAAATCTAGTAAAAGTGATTTGGAAGAGAAATTCGGAGCACCTAGCAGAATTAGTTCTTCTAGTGAATGTGAAATGTGGCATTATGATTTCGTTAAGATTAGTTCTTTTAGCCCAAATATAAATGATTCTAATGTTTTTTGTATCAACAAAAAAGGCATAGTAATTAAAAAACTAAAAGCTAAAACAAAAAGCAATAATCCATTATTAAGGTAAAAAATTATGAAAGATTTTTTTAATAAAGCATTTAAAGGACTTAATCCTAGTTATTATTTTAGACATTTATTTTTTGGCATTGTAATATCTGTTTTATTTTTTATGTTATTCGCTAACTTAGTCGGTAATATAGTTGCTCCTATTTTTGTTGGTATTATTAATGCTTTACTTTATCCATATTCAAGGTTTGTTTATGAAAGTATTGTGAATTTTATTATGGGAAATAATGTATTTTTCTTTCAAGGCAAATTATTTTTAATATATTGGTTTATTAAAATTTGGATAATGCTTTTGTGTTGGGGATTGTCTATTGTTATTGCTCCTATTGGATTAATATATTTATATTATTACCACAGCAAAAATCAAAACTAAAATTTGGCTTTTAAAGCCAAATTTTATATTTTATAGTATTGATAAATGGTATCCATACAAGTATTTTAATACAGATTTTTTACTAAAACAATTATTAAAAAATAACTTCTTACTACTAGTCCACAAATATATTTTTCATTTTTAGAACATAATTAATAAGTAAGCATTAATAAATCTATGTTGTGTTGTAGCTATTGAATATTTATCTTTTATTATTAAAGGTTTTAATCATTTCATTGTTATAAAAATCTAGCTAAATTTATTAGAAATATTTTTTATAACAATTATCAAATAGCATTATCTTATTGACTGCACTTACGATTATTTTTTAACTACAATTTGAGCTTTTTAACGAATTTAAATCAAATTCTAAGATACTTTTCATAAATTACACTAAATCACCATTCAAAGCTCTTTTATGTTTTTAGCCAATCTTCTATACAAATTCTTTAAACTTCAAAACCTCATCAATTCTTACTATAAACTAAATAACCCCAAAACTAGATTTGTATTATAAATTTTAAAAATATATTATTTTTGTTTATTTATCTAAATTTTTTAAAATATAAACACAAATTATTTAAACAAGCTAATTGATTTAAGATATTCTTTTATGTATTTGTTAGCCCAAGGTAAAACACTATTTTGATTGCTTTTTACATAGTTTATACTACACATTTTAGCTATCATATCAATATCAATCGGCTCTAAAGCCCCAAGCAAACTACCATCAAAATAAATCCCATCTAATCTATAACAATTTGCAGCATTGCTAAAAGTTGAGTCTAAATTAACACTATTGCCTACACTATAATACAAAATATCATCAAGCATAAAAGTAAAAAAATGGTTATGTCCGTTATAAAAATCCTTGCTTGAATTATCTCTTAAATGTGGCTCTAACGCTATATCATACTTAGCAAAAACTTCTTCTATATTTTTATACTCTTTGGAATTGTGTTTATGAGTTAAACCTAAAGTCTTTTTGATACCTTTTCTAATGTCTTTTATAGATATTTCATATTTTTGATCTTCTAACCAGTCTAAAAGCTTTTCTTTCTCTTCTAGTTCATGAAAAACTCTTTCAAGCTGTATTTTGCTTACATATCTTGCATCTTCTTCTAATTTTTCATAAATACTTCTTACATCAGGTAAAATCTTTAACTCGGTTCTACTAATAAGACTTAGTTTATTGCCGATTTTTATGGCTAATTTTGGCTCATCTGGGTATTTTATTTTTTGATTTATAAAATCAATTAAAACATCTTTGGTATAACTATCAGTAGCTAAAAAATCAAATTTGGCATTTTTATAAATATACATAGAAAAAAACTCGTATTTTTTATCTTGTTTATAAATGTAAATTATCTCTATATTTTGCTCTTCTTTGTAATTAATTAGGCTAATCCTTTTTTCTACCAAATCCTTTCTTATTAATAGCTCTTGAGTGATTTTATCTAAGGTTTTATCATACTCTTGTTGATTATTTATTGAAATTTCATCTATACAAATATGCTGAGTATTTACACTAGCTTTATACTTATCTTGCAAATCATTATCTTTATAATAATCCTTAGAATAAACAATATTTAAGTTTAAAATCTTGTTAGCATTAGGATTAAAAAGACTTGATAAGCTTTCTTTTAGTTTAAATTCTAACGGCTTTCCTGCTTCATCTTCTAGGTTATTAATTATTAGTTTATAGCCCTTAAATAGCTCTTTTACACTCTCGTTTTTATGCTTATAATTTTTTATCTTTTCATAATCATTAAATTCCTTATCCAAATTCTTATTTTGTTCGTTTAAATAAGGCAAAAACTCAAAATCTAAATAATCCCCTAAATACTTTTTAATGTCATCAAATAGCCTTTTTATATAATAACACTTAGATTTTTTAAACTTTTCTAGGTTTTCAATTGATAAAAAATTAACACTAGCGTTTTTAAATGATTTTTCACTATATTTACGCATACCATCACCATCTTTATCTAAAACCTTTTTTGTAATGTGATGAAAAAATATTATGGATTTTGCTTTTTCGTAATCCTTATTCATAGGATAAAAAGTAGTTATTTTAAAAATTAATATCTTTTGATAATTTATTTCAAAATTTATTAATCTTATATGCTTACCATCTTCTTTTATAAAATAATAAAGCTTTCCAAGAGCGTTTGAAACATCACTGTTTTTACTAATTTTTGGAATGTAATTTAAAAGTATTTGATATTTGATATTTTCGTAAGGTAGTTGTTCATAAAGAATTTTTTCACATTTTATATCTTTATCTAAATTATTTTGAATCTCTAGTATATTAGTATCTTTTCTAACCATCATATACCAAGTTCTACCATAAGTATAAACAACGCTTAAAATATCTACTTTTTTGTTTTTCTTTAAAAAGTTACTATCAAAATATCCTTTGGTATTTTCAAATTTATAAAAATCAAAATCAACATTGATTTTATCTACTTTATAAAAATTATACTTGATTTTATTTGTAAAGCTCATTTTCATTTAAAATCCTTTATATTTTCAAAAAATACTTCCAAAGCTTTGTTATTTATTTGCGAGTTATTTTCATCTATTAAATATGGCAAAATAACCATTTTTAAGCCATCTTCATTAATTTCTCTTATACTAAACTCATCATAACCAGCCAAAAGATTAATAATAAAAAGTACCTTAGCATCAAGTGATTTCATTTTAGCTTTTATCTCATCAACTATCAAATATTCATCTGATTTATAAGATAATTTCCAATGTTTAAAATCTATATAAACAGGTAGTTTTTCGCTATTTTTTTCTAAAACAAAATCAAAAAATTCATAATGCTCACTATCAAGCTCACCCAAACTAAACTCGCTACAAAAATCATTAAAATAATCATCTAAAATACATTTACCAACAAACTCGCCTAATGAACCTTTATAAATGTTTTGAAACAATACTGGACTTAGAATATAAAATTCATCTTCGTTTTTAAAATCACAACACTTAAAACTTGTAGCAAACTCATTATCTTCAAAGAATTTACTAATCAAAGGATTTTTAAGTAAAATATCAAGCTTTGCATTGCTTTGGCTTACCTGATAGCAAGGTGCATTTGGCTCATCAAAATAAATGTTAACTTCTTTAAAATCCCCTTCATTTGTATAAAAATAATGCTCTTTATTATGCAAAAAATAAAATTCTTTAATAATTTGCCTAACTGGTTTTTCTAGTTCTTTTAATTTTCTTTTGGTGATTGTTGGATATCTTAAAACTACTTCTCGCAATTGTTTCCATAAAGCTATATCATCATCACTCCAATTTCTAGCTAAAAGTCCTTTTATATATTTATGCCCTTGATCGCTTACATAATTTGCCTTATTTATCATCATATCGTTTTGCACAGGTTTTGGTGTTTTTATTTTTTCTTGCAAATCATCAAATAGTTTTTGAGCTTCTAGTGGCAAAAATTCGTATTCAGAGATTTCATTAGCAAATACAATATCATTAAATCTATCTATTAAATTTAAAGAATAATAAATATAGATATTTTTATTTTTATTATTTGTTCTTGTGATTCTTCCTATCGCCTGGATTATCTGACTTGCCATAGCCAAATCAAAATGCTTTTGGTTTTTAAAACACATAAAGCTATATCCATTTGACCTAAAAATAGCCTTTGCATTATTTTTAAAATCTTTTTGAGCCAATAAGCCAAGATAATAAAACTCTTGTAACAAATAAAGATACTTTAAACGCTCGTTGTTTGTAGTATCATCGTTTAAAACTGGCTTATTATAGGTCAAATCTCCTAAAAATATCTCATCAAAATCTTTTTTATTATCAATATAATCAAGAGTTTTATAACTTAGTAAATCACCCTCATAAAAAGCCTTATCATACTGAAGATTAACACCTGCACCTATACTTGCATAAGATGAAATTACTACTGCTTTTTTATTTTTATCTAATGCTTTAGCTAAATCGCCTGATAAATTATCGTAATTTTTACTATCCACAAAAATACATTCTATATTCTTATAAAATATTTTCATTATCTCTGATATTTTATCTTGTGAATACTCACCATCTTTGCTTTTACTAGAATTTGCTCTGTTTAAAATCAATAAAGTTTGAGAACTTTCATGAGTACTAAAATCATCTATCACGCTAAATAGCTCTAGCAATCTATTTTTTGCAAAATTATCATTCGACGTAAAATAATCTTCACCTATTTTTTCTTCAATAAGATTACATTTGTAGTTATCAATAGCTTTGATATTTATATTTATATCATTATAAATTTCTCTTTTTTCATCTAACATATCTTGGATTTGCACTATCTCATCATCATCAGGCTCAATGTAATTTTCATCAAGCATTTTTCTAAGATAGCTTAGGTTATAGTTACTATAAACACTTTTGATAGTAGCTGTTGCTGATATACCATAAACTTTAGCTCTACTACATAACTCTAGCAAAATCTTTTCTGGGTTTGAATAGCTTGTAAAAAAGTCAATATGGGTACTACCTAGATGATTATCACTATCTTTTAAGTGAAAATAACTAAGCCCATGCGAATAATAACTAATGTCGCCTATTATCTTTTTATTCTTTTTATAATTTATAGTAGTAGCTTCTAAATGCTTTAAATGCTCGTTTAAAATCATAAGCTCATGAGCTAGGCTATATTTATAATTTGATTTATCATAGATTATTCTACTTTCATCATTTTGTATATCTTTTGCATGTTTTTCTATCATAGCGGCTGTGTTTTCTAGATAAAATCCAACCTGCCTTAAAAACTTATTAATACTCCTAATAAGCTCAAATATATTATATTTGGTGCTTTTGCTCTCATCTTTATTTACTGTTTTTATATCTACCTGATTTCGCTCTTCGTTAAAATCTAAAATAATATGAGATTTTCCATTACCTAAAACGCTTATATAAGTTCTATTTGATTGGATGATGAAATTATTGTTTTCTTCAACATCTATAGTCTTATAAGGATATTCTAAGTTAAATTTTTTGTATATTTCACTACCTAGTTCTTTTATTTTTTCAAAATTATTCAAACTATTTATAATTTGTTTTAATTCTAATTTGTTTTTCAAAAATGTTTCTAAGCGTTTTTCACTCTGTAAAATCCCACTAAAAATAACCCTAAAAAGCTCAATTATACACTCTCTACCATCTTGTAAATTAAGCAAATAATCAAAAATAGTTTCCTTGCTTTTATCAAATTCATCTATAAAAACAATATCATCTTGTAAATTATCAATTAAATTTAATGTTTTAATTTCATAGGGTTTATCATCTTTAAAAATTACTTGATTTTTTACTAAATCAAACGGAGATAAAAACTTATGTATGGTTAAAAATACCACCTTTTTATTTAAAAAATCAACTTGGGGATAGATTTGATAGATAGTTTTTTTATCTAAATTTTTAATTAATTTTCTAAATTTTTTTTCATGTTTTGACGCTTCTTTTTCTAAATTATAATTAGTCTCAAAATCTTTTTTAGCTCTTTCAAGTTCTTTTTTAATAGTTTTACAATCATCACTATTTATAAAATCATAATATTTATCACTTTTTATAAAATCATACAAATGCTCTTGCATACTTTTGTATTTATCACATTTACTGATATATTTTTCCAAACCCCTTTCTTTAAGCATATTTATAAACTTTTCATAATCTAATAATTTATGTTGATTTGCAACTACAAACACCCTTTCTAGCTTATTATTTTCTAAGTGGTTTATAATATACTCAAGCATCATATGAGTTTTTCCAAAACCAGTTGGAAGATTTATAAGCTTTAAACCATTGCTTTGTAAATTAAACAATTCCATTATCTCTCCTTTTATTTAATTTAATTGCTATACAGCTTACCAAAACCTACAAACATATGAAATTTGCAAAACTAATTCCACAAATTTATGCCTTTTTCTTGATAGATTTTGATGAATTTTTCTTTGTACTTTAGCTCTTCTAAGTCATTTAAATTTTCTCCTTCACAACATGCTTTTAGCTTATCTAAAGTCTCTATCATATCCTTAATTGCTCTTATATCATCATTTTGCCCCTCGTAAGGCTGATGCTTTACATCATCAAGCCAAAGCTGGTGTTTAACTTCTAAAATCTTTTTTAAAACCATTAGCTCATAATGAGCGTCCCAGTGTCTCCACTGCCAAATAACCTTAAAAAATCTAAATAAATTCTTTATCCCATAACCAAAATCAAACCAAATGTATCTAATAAACCCCATAGGCTTTTTGTATAAATACAACTTCAAACCATTCTTAAAACCAATCGGTTCATCAAGCTTTTTCATCACTTCTTCAATCGTATAAAGCCCTTTCTCTTCTTTCATTCTTATCCTTTATGGAATTGATTTTGCATTAATTTTGTTTATTAAAACACACAAAATAAATTCAAAATACCACTTATTTGTCCAAACAAACGAAACTTATTACTTTTCTTTATCAAGCCTTTTATTTAGTCTTATCACACTTACTAAAATCCCCAAACTTATAACTAAATTAAGCGTTGAATTTACCAACTCCATAACCATCCTTTTTAGTCTAATTATTGGCTAATTTTCCATTGCTACCAAAAAACATTCCATCTATTTTTTTCGCACTACTCATATCAAAATCAAAAATTTGATTTAAACTCTTGCACCCACTAAACATTCCTGAAAAATCTTCAACATTTTTAGTATTAAAACTAAGCTTTTGATTAAAACTTCTACAATCTATAAACATATTTCTCATAGTTTTTACGTTTTTAGTATCAAACAATATCTTTTTATTTAAACTATAACAATCATAAAACATAGCACTCATATCAGTCACATTGCCTGTATCAAAATCAAGCTCTTGGTTAAAATTATCACACTCAAAAAACATTCCGCTCATACTAATAGCACTTGAGGTATCAAAATCTAAAGGCTGATTAAATTCCCAACATTTATAAAACATATTGCTAAAATCTTTTACATTTTTAGTCTTAAAATTAAGCCTAGAATTAAAACTAAAACATTCACAAAACATTCCATTCACATTAGTTACGCTACTTGTATCAAAATCAAGCTCTTGATTAAATTCTTGACATTCACTAAACATATAGCTCATATCAGTAACTTTGCTAGTATCACTAAATATAATGCTTTTATCAAGCTCTGTACAAGCCATAAACATTTCACTCATATCGGTTACATTTTGAGTGTTAAACTCAATTTTTTGATTAAAGTTATAGCAAAGATAAAACATCTTGCTCATATTAACCACACTGCTTGTATTAAAATAAACAGGTGCGTTAAAATCATAGCACCCATAAAACATCTCACTCATATCAGTTACATTTTTGGTATCAAAATCTATTGCTTCGCTTGATAAACCCATACACCCTGCAAACATTCTTCGCATATTTGTTACTTTGCTTGTGTTAAAGCAAGGGGTGTAATAAAGCCCCTTGCATCCTTCAAACATACCTTGCATATTTGTAACACTTGAGGTATCAAAACTAAGTTTTACACCTATTCTCTCACTATCTTTAAACATATAACTCATATCAGTTACATTGCTTGTATCCCAAGTATTAATACCTTCAAAATCCCACCAAAAAACACCATCAAAAAGATAACTCATATCAGTTATAAGACTAGTATCTATCTCATAAAGTTTGATTTTTTGAGTGTTCAAAATCTCTTTTAATTTTTCTTTTGTAGTAGGTTTAAACATACGAAATTCCTATTTTAAATTCTTTACTTGAAGCTTTGCGATAAGCTTGTCTTTTTTATAGCTTTCATAAAATGTAGTACCTAGTAAAACTGCCGTAATAAGCGTAGGATATTCTACATCAGCAAAACCCTTTAAAATAAGCTCTAGCACAAAATAGACACTCATCGCCACCACCACCAAAACTTCTAAAATATACTTTGATTTTTTCATAATAATCCTTTCTAATTTGATTGTAATTTTTGTCTAATTTTCTTTGCGATTTGTTTTTTAAATGTCTCAAGCTTATTTAAAGCTGATGGATTAAAAATCTGCTCTATATTTTCAATAATTTCTTTAAGCTCTTTAATTAAATTTTGATTATCTTTTTTATTTTCTAAATGCACAAAATTATTTCTAATATTTGATACTTTACATCTTAAAATAAAAATCATTTTTAAGTATTTTTTAATATATTCATTTAAACCTTCCGTTTTAAAAATCTCATTCCAAAAAAATCCAAATTTATTTTCTCTTACAAGATGAACACCAAAATCTCCTACAAAATACCTATAAATACCCACATCTATGCCATCTTTTAAAGCTATCGCTGAGTTTATATAGTATTCTTTTTCACAAAAAAGCTTTGATAAAATTAAATAATTATTAAAAACCGATAAATTTTTATCATCTTCAACATTAATTTTTATCTCATCTATTCTAAAAAAATTAAAAATACCTAATATTTCTTGTCTAAAAGGATAAAAAATACTATCTTTTTTTAAATTTTCTATATTTATTTTTATTTTTTCATATAAAATAAAAATTTCTTTATATTTTGCAAATTGTAAAATCCTAGCAAATTCTCTAAGTTGCATATATAAAGGTTCATTTGTAGATAAATACGGCATTTTAAGAGTGTTTGAAAACCCTCTTAAAGCAAATGCAATATTACTAAAGCTACTTTCAAATAATCCTAAATAATCCTTGAAGTTTATCTACCTTTATTTCTGATTTATTCTTTTTAAACTCTAAAAAATCAATATCATAAAGCTTAGAAAGATTTAAAAATTCTATCATTTTAGATGTTTTTTGATTATTTAAGACAAATAAATATTTTTTATTAGTATCCATTTTTCGAGCAACTTGTGAAACAATGTCTTTTTTACTATCTATTAAAAATAAATTTTGATTTTTTGTTTTTCTAAATTGCTTATAAGTACTATTAGAACAAAAAATATTAAATTTTATATTTTTATAATACTTTTTTATAAAATCTCTTTCATTTAGATATTTTTTTGATTTATTTTCGTATGTGTATTTAGCACTATTTGATTTCATTCTTGCATCAAGTGATATTAAAATACATTCATGATATTTATTTTCTTGTTTTGACTTTGTTTCTTTTTTAAGCTTTGCAATTATTTTTGCTTGTTCTTTTTTACTTGGCAAAAATGGTTTTAAATCATTTAGTATTTCTAGCATCACCAACCTTTATTTTTGAATAATTATAATAATTTTTATTTTAAAAAGCAAATTTTAACATTTTTATGATATAAATAGAAAAATAATTATAAATATTTCTTTTTAGGATAGCAAAATGAAGGTTAATGATAAAGATTTAATGCTAATTGATTTAATTTATGAAAAAATTTCATCTAAGGATGAGCTTGCAAAAGCTTTAAATGTAAGCACAAAAACCATTGAAAATAGAGCAAAAAATCTAAGCCTGATTTTAAGGTATAGCAAAAGGCTTGAAGGATATATTTTCACTGACTTGCTCCCAAAATACATAAGCCCAAAAGTTGTTTTTAAGCATATATTTGCTGAGCTTGAAAACGCAAACCTTGAAAGCGAATTTAAATGGCTTTTTAACGAGTATTTTTGCTCACAAGAAAAGCTAATTGATACTTCAAAACTATCAAATCTAAACCAAAAAATTATCATGCTAAATCACGCAATAAATCATAACATTTTGATAAGTTGTGAGTATAAAAACGAGAGAAAAATTATTCAAGCAAACCAGTTAAAGGTATCTAATTCTAAACGCTATCTTTATATCACTTACGACAAAAAAAACGGCGAAAACACAGGAGAGCATAGAACATTTGCTCTTAATTCTATGAAAGATATAATGGCTTTGGAGTATGTAAAAAATGGCGGATTTAAAAACACAAAAAGTGGAAATGCTTTTGGCTATGCTGAAGGTAAAAAAAGCGTAATTTTATACCTTAAAAATGAAGCAGCGAGTTTTTTTAAACGTGAAAATCCAAAAAGTTATAATTTTAAGTTTTTAAGCGAAGATGATAACGGGATAGAAATTGAGTTTTTCTACTCACCAAGCTCGGTTGAACTTGAAAGTTTCATCGCTTCTTGGCTACCACTAATTAGCATAAAAAATGATAGCGAATTAGCCCAAAACATCTACACAAACATCCAAAACAACCTAAACGAACTAAGGAATTTAAAATAGGAATTTCGTTTGTTTATGATTTTAAATATCTTTCAAATGCTTTTTGGTCGTAAAAATATGAAAAATGTATTTTTTTTACCTTCGAATATCTCAAATTCTATAAAGCCTTCATTTTGGTTATTTTCAGTATCACTTGAAAACACAAATATATTTTTAATAACTTTATAAGTTTTTTCATAAGATAGCTGATAACAAAACTGCTTTATCGCATCTCCTATGCCAGGATTTTTATATATTGTTTTACCATCAAACTTTATATCATAATATTTAGCATCATATATTTCTATAGTATTTTCATCTTTATTTTCAATAATAATATCAAGCTCTAAAGCGTCTTTTTCACACTATTCCACTCATATACCATTTTAATTTTAACAAATTAACTTTTTTTATTTAATATTAAATTCACCCATTAATACTACTATCAAACCTAATACACAACCAATAAAATTAATAGTATATATCTTTTAATTAATAATATTTTTTATATACAATGCTTGTAAATATAATTTCATTAACTAAATTTCTAACTTCTCTTATATTGCTTGATGCTCCAATATATTTATATACTTCCTCTTTAACTTTTTCTTTAGTAATAAATTTTTTATCATCCTCAAGTATTTTACTAAAACATTCGTCTATTTGTTTATTGATAATAACTTCTAAATTTTGCTTACTGATTGAAAAATATTCAATGCACATATTAACTCTGCTAAAAATTGGCTCTCCCAATTTTTCTTCAATCTCTTCTTTGTTTAAACAATTTGTAGTACATATTATCAAAGATTTTTTCAATTTCACACAATAATATTTATCTTCTAAAATTCCCTCATCAAACAGTTGGTAAAAAGCATTATAATAATTACCATGAACTTTATCAAATTCATCAAATAAAATAATATTACTTGTTCTAGCCAATAACTCTTGTGCTAAAGATGGTTTTTGATGCTCTCCACCAAAAATATATTCATGAAATGAGCTAGACTGAAACATTGAAAATTGCTTTCTAAATAATTTTTCACCAAGTTTTTCACTTAGCATCTTTACAGTTTCGGTTTTACCAACACCAGGAGGACCATATAAAACAACAACATAAGGTTTATCTTGATTATTATAGTGTACCATATTGTATAAAGCAGAGAGTATTTTTAATTTCGCTAATTTTTGACCAATAATAACCTTGTCAAATGAGTCATAAATATTTTTAACAAATTCATCATTTATTTCTTTGTAATTATAATAATTAATATTTGCAGATAATTTAAATTGATTTAGTATATTCTTTGGTGGATTATGAAAATATATTTCTTTTGGCTCTACTTTAGATAAAATAATTTCCATCAAGTTATTGAAACCACTATCGCTTAATCTAGAATAGTGATTATTTTTTATAATCATACAATCAACTTCTTTTTTATGTGTGGTTATTAAATCAGTTGGAAAATCAATGAAATACTGCTCAAGCGTGTATGGATTATTTATTTTTTTAACTTCATCTTGAAAATAATTTTCAGGTCCATAATAAACATTAAACTTACACATTTTTCACTCCAGCTAGCAATACATCATATACATCTAGCTCTTGCTTTGCATCATTAAAGCCGTTATTGTCGCAACTATCTTCAAGCAATGATTGTGAAAAATCTTTTTTGTCTACAGGTTTAATAAAATTATCTAAATCCAGTTGATTCTTATGTATTTTCCCAACTTTAACAGCAATATAACTTAATCTCATAAGCTTTAAGTCAGTTATAGCATATCCATTTTTAAATGCATTTAAATTAAACCTTAAAATACTTTCAATACCATTATTTTTAAATAAACACTCATAATACCCTTTTCCTTCCTTCAAAGCTTGATCTATTTTAGAGATATTTATATCTAAATCATTGGTTGCAAATTTTCCATCAATCATATTTAAAAATGGACTAACAGTTTTAACGTAGGTGATTGAATTTTCATAAAAATAAACTTCAATATTATTAAACTCATTAATCTTAACTTCATTTTTATGCTTTTCAAAAAAATGTAAAAAATCAGTTATTGGTAAATTGGTAGTATACCCTTGCTTTATTTCTTCAATGTTTTTTAAGATCTCAGAATTGCCCCCTACACCAAAAATACTTACAGGAATTTTGAGATGTGCAAAAAATGAACCTTTCTTAGTATTATTTTCTGTTTTTGTTGTAGTTGTTGTCTTTTGACCCTCGTTAAAAATATTTACCATATCTAACGCAGAATCTAAATCAAAATAAACTATTTTAATATATTTATCTTTATATTCTAAAGTAGAATTATTATCCATTATTGCTCCAAATACAATTTATTGTAAGAACACTCACTGGCATTCCTATAATTTGAACATCAAACTTTAAGCTACTTTCAACCATTGTTGAGGCATTGTGAATTCTAAATGAAAATTGCCACCCATTATTTAAATAAAGCTCTAATGTATTTTTACTATCTTTTTTAAAATCTAAATAAATTATTTGATTTGGCAAACACACCAAAGGAATTTCAAATTGACTTTTCATGCCTAAGTCTCCGTGCATATTATAGGCTTGTATTTGAGTTATTTGTTTTTTATCAATGCTTATTAATTTATAAAAATCAAATTCACCCAATAAATATTCCACCATAGATTTTGCAACTTTTTCTTGATTTAAAGCGTATTGTTGTAATATCTCGTTTCTAAAAGCATTTAATAATGGAATATACACATTGTCTTCTTTATTATGTAATTCACTCCATTTTAAGCCTTTGCTATTATCTAAAAAATCAAAAATTGGTTTAATCTTACTCCAGTAATTATCAGAACATTTAAACCCATACCATTTTTGACCAAAGTCTAATTTTTTTGATAATCTTGAATGTTTTACAGCAAAATGATTGTGCTTAATGCTAAGTCCAATTTCCCAACTAATATCATTTCTTTTTATTAAAATATCTCTTACATCAGCATTTTTACCTTTATCATCTGATTGAATTGAAAGCTCCACTTCACTATCACTATTTTCTAAAATCAATGGTTCTAATTCAAAAATTTTACCTATTCCAGCTAAGGCACTTGTTTCATAAATACCTCTTTTGATATCATTCAAACTATCCCAAGCTTTTTTAGCTGCATCATAACTGCTATTTTCAAGCACTTTTACTTTTCTATACTTGCTTATTTCATACTCTAAATTAATTAAATAAGCAAATTCATAAGCTCTTCCTTGATTATTACTTTTATTACTCATTAAATCCCTTTTAGTGAACTATTGATTGCTTTTGCCATTTCATAAGCTAAATTAATCGGAACAGCATTACCTATCATTTTATAACCATCTTCAAGCTTATTATAATAAAATTTAAAATTATCATCAAAACCTTGAACTCTAGCACACTCTCTAACGCTAAGTCTTCTATATAAACTCTCAAAACCTTCTTTGAAGACATGTTTATTTTTATCCACTTTTGGCATTTTCGGAGCTTGTGGGTGTAATTGAGCTTGTCTTCCAGAAGCTTGAACGGTAAATGCTGACTCGTTCCAGGAGCGAACCCTATTTCTGCTCATAAAAATAGATGAGTAAGAACCTACAAAATACTCATGATTGCTTATTATACAATTGTTTCCATTGGTTTTATTTTTATCTAATGCGGCAATTGCACTATCTTTTAAATCATATATAACATCTTTAAAAGTTATTTTATTCTCATATGGTTTTGGAGGAATAAATTTTAATTTTAAATCTTTCCTAAAGCCTACATAAAAAACCCTCAACCTATCTTGAGCTACACCATAATCACTTGCATTTACAACATTTACAAATACATCATAACCAGCGTTTTCAAATTCAGAAATTATATTCTTCACAGCTTCGCTATGTCTTTTTGACATCATGCCTTTTACATTTTCAACTAAAAAAAATTTAGGGCTTAAAGCTTTTAAAATTCTAATATATTCATAAAAAAGCTGTCCTCTAGGATCATTTATGCCCTTTAATGCTCCTGCTTCACTCCAAGATTGGCATGGAGGGCCACCAATAATGCCATCACACTTTGGAAGTTCATTAATTTTTAAATCTTTAATATCTTTTTTTATAAGCTTTGCTTTATGATTTTTCTCATATGTTTCCCATATACTTTTATCATATTCATTGGCTACAAGTATCTCAAATCCAGCTTTTAAAAACCCCAAATCAAGCCCACCAGCACCTGAAAAAAGGCTAATTACATCCATTTTAATCCTTTCATATTTTAATTACATTAATTCATTCTCAATATAAATGGTAAGTCGCATTTAAGTGTCAAATTATAATTTATAAATTGATTTTTATTATAATGTTATTTATATAAAAATTTATAATTTTATTCATAATAATTTTACCTATAAAAATAACTCGCAAATAAAGAAGTTAATATACTTATTTTTATCCTAAAACAAACAAAATTTGTATCTCTAACACCATAGCCTAAACACCAACTACTTACCTTGTTTGCCTAGGTAAATTTTGATTAAGGAGTTTATGTAGTTTTCTATGTCATTTACTTTGTTGATTTTTGTTATAAAAGGCAGCATTTTTACTATGAGTTCGATTGCGATTTTGTTTTTGATACTTTCATCAAATTCAGGCACATTAGAAAACTTGCCAAACTCACTATCAAGCAAGGCAATGATTTGCCCCACATCATCCTTATCAAAATCCCTAGTAAGATTACGCTCAAGTGGGTCATCAGCCAAATCCTTTTTAAAATCCTTAGCCAAATCACAGCTAAGCTTGTAAAACTCGCTCTCACTAAGCCTTTTTGCCCTATAAACTTCTAAAATCTCTTCTATTCTCGCACTAAACCTTTCAAACATATCAGGGTTAAACACTTCATATTTTTTCACTTCTTTTTCTAGTGCGTTTAGCTTTCCATGAGCCTTCACCTCATCACTAAAATCACCCGCCACCCTTGAAAAATCATCGCTTAGTATATCAAGCGGTTCATTTAGCGTATAAATTTGCCCTACTTTTAAATGCTCATCTAGTAGCTTTTGCATACTTTGCTCGTATTCTTTTAGGCTAAAATCCTCAGCATAAAATACCTGTGCCGAGCTTCTTAGGCTTAAGTATTTTTTAAGGCTTTCTTTGATTTTCTCCTTTTCATTCTCGCTTAAACTTGCCCTTAGCTTACGAGTATTTAGCACCACCCCCACAAGGTTGCTAAACCTTGCTAAAACCTTGCAAAACCTATCCTTAAACGATAAATCCTTTAAAATCTTTAGCTTTTTTACTTCATCATCAAGCCCTGCAAACATCTCATCAAGCACGGCTAGACTCTCCCACAACTCATCTAAAGAGCCATCTATTTTAAAAACCGCCCCCACCAAATCACTCTCATCATATCCGCTAAGCGCGTCGTATCTACTAAGCGTGGTATCAAGCTCACTAAGTAGCCCTCTATAATCTACGATTATCCCCTCATCTTTGCCCTCTTTTAGCCTATTTACCCTTGCTATGGCTTGAAGTAGGTTGTGTTCTTTTAGGTTTTTATCTATATAAAGCTTTTTAGCACAAGGAGCGTCAAAGCCCGTAAGTAGCTTATCTACCACGATTAGCAAATCCACTTTCCTGTCCTTAAAATCACTCTTGCACTGCTCTTCATACTCTGCATGATTTAGCTTTGCATACTCATCGCTTACCCATTTTTCTTGCTCGCCTTCGTTTTCTTCTCCTGCGTTTGTAGATATCACGACCCTAACTTCTAAATCCCCAAGCTCTTTAAAAACTTTATAATATTTCATCGCCTCAAACTTAGAATTAGTAGCTAACATAGCATTAAATGGCGTATTTTTAAGGCTTTGTTTGAAGTCTTCGTTTATATCAAGTGCGATGTATTCAAGCCTTGAAATTGAAGTATGAAGCTTTTTAATTTTCGCCCATTTTTGCTTGATTTGCTCTTTTTGCTCATTACTAAGCCCAAGTGTTAGCTCATCAAATCTTTTTTCTAGCTCATCTTTATCGCTAAGACCAAGCTCTATCATTTTGTTTTCATACAAAAGTGGCAAGGTAGCACCATCTTCTACTGCTTCGCCGATATTATAAGTATGCAAAAGTCCGCCGTATTTGGCTATGCTTGATTTTTCTTTAGATAAAAGCGGCGTTCCTGTAAATGCTATGATGTAGGCATTTTCGCCTAAGTTATCAAGCATTTGCATATGAAGTTCGCCGTTTTGACTTCTGTGAGCTTCATCTATTAGGATAAATCTTGTTCTATTTTTTATATCTTTTAAATCGCTAAATTTAAAAATCGTAGTCGTGATAAGCCCCACTCCATCATCGTTTAAAAGCTCGTTTAAATGGCTTGTGTTTTTGGCGTGGTGCAAGGTGTCAAGATTTGCCGTGCCGTTTATGGTCGCTGAGATTTGCTCATCTAGTTCTATTCTGTCTGTGATGATGATTTTTTGGGCTGTGCTATTTAGTCTAGCTAGGATATTTACTAGCATTAGCATTGTGTAGCTTTTGCCACTGCCTTGAGTGTGCCATACTAGACCGCCGTGCTTATCTTTGATAGCTTTTATCACTTCTTTTATGCCAAAGTATTGTTGATAACGGCTTGCGATTTTGTTAGTTTTGTCTTTAGACTTGCTAAAAAATATAAAATCACTTATAAACTCAAGTAAATTTCTAGGCTTTAAGATATTGTTACACAGCACTTTTACGCTATCATCGCTGCTTTTATCCTTAAAGACATTGTAAAATTTGCTAGGCGTTAGCGTTGTGCCGTATTTAGTGATAGTGCCACAACTTGCAACGCAAAGCTGAATGAACTTATAAAAGTTCTCAATCCTATCTGGGTGCTGGTGGTTTAGGAGTTGGTTTATCGCTTCAGCTGCTCCAACGCACGAATTTTTAAGCTCAATGCTAACAAGCGGGATACCATTTACAAACAACACCAAATCAATCCTAGTGCTTTTCTTTTGCTCGTTTTTGGCGTTTGTAAGGCTAAATTCTTCTGTGATTATAAATGAGTTTTTAGATGGATTTTCGTAATCTATGTAGTTTATATGCCTTGAAGGTTTGCCTTTTTGCTCTAAGCCTTCACCAAGTAAAATAAGCTTTGTGATGGTTTCGTTGGCTGTGATTAGGCTGTTAATTGGGACTTTTAGTTTGTTTATCATTATGATGAGTTCATCATCGCTTAGCTGATAATTTGTCCTTAAAAACTCCTTAAGCTTAGCCAAAAGCAAAGGCTCGTTAAAATCGTTTTGCCTAAGCTCGTTGCATTCTTTTTCGCTTAAATACTGCCAGCCCAAATCCTTTAAAGTGTCTATAAAATACGCTTTTACATTGCTTTCTATACTAAAATCCATCGCTACGCCTTTGAAATTTTAAATACATTTTAAACAACTTGCATTAATTTAGACTAAATGCAAAAGCCCTTGCATAGCGGGAATTTATTTCGTGTATTTTTGGAATTTGAATTCGGAATCTAATTCGTGTATTTTTTGTGAATTTATTTTTGTATTTATGATTTAAATCAGTTATAAAATAATTTTTTACTCTTCTTGATATGACTCACTATCAAAAATACAATGACCAAAATTTTCATAAGCACCTAAGCTATCTACATAACTAATCCCATCTAAGATTACATCAGATTTTAGTTTATGGCATCCATAAAACATTTTTTCGGTGCATCTACATTCACTTCCAATCAAATATATTTTTTGGTTTAAATTTATACAATTTTCAAACATAGATTCAAAGCTTGTTGCACTAAAACTTTTAAATCTAATTTTTTGATTAAAACTAATGCAATTTTTAAACATATTAGAAAAATCTTCGCAGCTTTCAGTGTTGTCTAATATAATTTCACTATTTAAATTTTTACAATTTTCAAACATTGAGCGAAAACTTCCTGCCATATTAGTATTAAAATAAATATCTTGATTAAAACTAATGCAATCTTTAAACATAGAATGAAAACTAGAGCAATATTCTGTATCAAATCTAACCTTGCTATTAAAACTTTCACATCCTTCAAACATACCACTTACATCGCTTATGCAAAGGTTTGGCAAATCCATATTTTGATTAAAAGATTTGCAATTTATAAACATACAACAAGCATTATCTATGCTACTCACTTTATCAAATTGTATAGGTTGATTAAAATTAGCACAATCCTCAAACATACTCTCAGCATCTTCTATTTCGCCATTTTCATTAAAAATAATTTTTGAATTAAATACTTTACAATTTTTAAACATATTTCTAGTGCAAGTCGGAACTGCGCCAAAAACTATATCTTTATCAAACGATATGCAATTTTCAAACATACTATTAGCTTCAAATATAAAACTATTACCAAAATTAACTTCTTCATTAAAATATATGCAATTATAAAACATACCTTCGGTGCATTCTACATTAAAAGTATCCCAAGTATTTATACCACTAAAATCTCTTCTTTCACAATATTTATCACTATCCCTATCAACGAATAAATAACTCATATCTGTAATTTCACTCGTATCAATATCACCTAAATTGATACTTTCATCCCTTACTAATTTTCTTAATTCTTCAGTGTTTTCTGGTATATATTTCATAATTGCTCCTTTTGGATTAATATAACATAAATCAATAATACCTTAAATCTTACTCCCACCTTAACCTATCATTCAAGCTAATTAATTTAAAAAATGAATTTCCTATTTTAAATTCCTTTTTTTATTGAAGTAAATTTCGTATGTTTAGGGCTTTAATTTTATGGCAAAAATACACGAAATAAATTCCACAAAGTCCCAAATGTCACTTGCTTGGCTTTGGAATTTATTTTCGTATTTGGAATTTAAATTCGGAATTTCGTTTGTTTGGCAAGTTTAGGCAAACAAACGAAATTTGGTTTTAGCTTGGGATTATGGAATTTTTACGCATTGTTTTTTGCAAGGCAAATATACAAAACGCGAGAACTAAATAATAAGCTATATTAAGCCTTGAAACCCCACCATCTATCGCTATGGCTCGTTTTAACTCTGGGCTTTCATCTAATAACTTTGATGATTTTAGCTCGTTTTTGTAGTCTTTCAGGGTCTTTTTGGCGTTTAACTCACTCGTTGGCTCTTTGGCTAAAATCTGCTTTGATAAATCTAGTGCCTTTTGGCTGTCTAACTCATCTATGGCTTTATATAGATAATGATTTCTCGCATCTTCTGAAAACACCCCTAAAAATGGGGTTATTATACTAGGTGTGCATAATATACCGATAAACCCTGCTGCTGCAAAGCTTATAAAGGTATATTTGATATTGTTGGCTAATAATATAAAAATCATTGCCAAAATCCCTATAAAAATCATCGGTAAAAACACACCAAATTCTGAAACATTAAAGCTATAAGCCAAACGAAGACCAAGCAAACAAATGGCTAAAAATATAAAAATTAGCCAACCTTTATCCTTGCTAAAACCTTTTAAAACAAATAAAAATTCATAGCCCAAACAAAGTAAGAAAATCACAACGCTAACGCCATACATAGCTAAACCCAAATCTACAAGGTTACAAATACTATTTATGGTTTTTTCATCAAAAGACAAGCCAAAATTTATCATAAAATACCCACCGATGACACTTAGAGTAAATAAAAGTATCTTTAAAAAATCAGTGTGATGGTCGCTTGTGGCTCTATTTAATTTCAAAAACCATCTGTCAAATCTTTCTTTGATAGTGATTTTTTCTTCTTGATTTTCTTTATTTTCTTTATTTTCTGTATTTTTCAACTTACAATCAAGCTCAAGTTCTTTTGCGTAAAGCTCTAAAACTTTATATTTGCTAGCTTCTAGGATATTGTTTGTCTTTAAAAGAGCGTTTTTAAAGATATTTAGGCATTCTCTAACGCCTTTTATATCTATCAAATCATTTTTATTTTTTATCTCATATTTTAAATGGTTAAATGAATAATCCTTTATATCCACCAAAGGCATATCTAAAACAGCACTAGAGCTAAAACTTGCTGAATAAAAATTCGGTATTTCTTTAAACTTGGTTTTGTATAAAATCACTAGCTTTTCAAATATGCTTGATTGAAAATTTGGCGATATTTCAAAGCTAACATCACTAAAATCAATATTGTCTTTAACTTTATTTTCTATAAAATCAAAATGCTTTCTCTTAATATTAAAGAATTTTGCAATATTTATAATCTTTGACAAATGTGTATTAATAGGCATAAATTTAATATGTTTTGAGAATTTAGATTTTGCAAAAGATAAGTCTTTATTAAAAATACATTGTATAATTTTTACATCTTCTTTAAAATCACAAATGGTAAAATCAACCATTCCATCAAAAATACATTTTAAAATATTGACACATTTCAAAATACACCCATCTTTTGGGTTTGGAAAAACTACATCACCTTTAAAGTGAGTTTCAAAAATATTTAATTCACGCTTATGAATGTCGTAAATATAATTAAAATCATATCTTTTGTGGATTATAAAGTTATTAAAAATAAGCCTACCATCATTATTGTTGTCTAAAAATTGACTTGTAAATACAACATCTGATTTAAATTCTAAACTAGCTATGGTGTTTCCACCTTTAAATTTCATATTCCCAAAAAATACTGATTTTTCAAACACTGATTTTATTAAAAATAATCCACAGCTACACTCAATTAAAGTATTAATATCCTTACCCACTCCACTAAATATTACTATATCTTTAAAAATACAAGACATAAAATTAACTTTTTTTGCATTTCCTAAACCACTATTGTAAAAATTAAAATCTACATTAAACTGACTGCCATTAAATACTATATTAGTATTATTATTTTTAAATTTAAAATATGGATTATTATTAAAAACAACATTGTTAAACACAATTGTGTCTTTTAACTCACATTCAACAAGTGCAAGATAGGCAAAATTACTATTTTTAAAAGTTATATTTCTTGAAAAAGAACATTTATAAAAACTAAACATTTCTTGAAAAATAATTTTATCAAAAACTATATCTTCACTAGATACATCTTTGATAATTTTTAATTTTTCTGTTTTTGATTTTATGAAACAACAATTATCAAATCTTATTTCAATGTTAATATTAATGCGAGTTTCCATCTCACGCAAAAAAAGATAATCTGTTTGTATATCTTCTTGAAATTCTTTTGATAGTAAAATAAATAATTCTTTTAATACACCATTGCTAAAATTAAAATTTATATTTGTAAATACAATACTTTTTAAATCTTTAAAATTTTTAATTTTTAAAAAATTAATTAAACATATATAACTTTCTTTATTTTTTCCATCAATATCAATTATTAACTTATTATTAAAATCATATCTTGTTGAAAATGTTAAACCATCTCCAACAAAAATTAGCTCTAATTGTTTTTGTATTTCATTTAATATAACACTTTCGTTCTCGCTCATTTAAAATCCTTTACTCTTAGGTTTCCAGTTAAGAGTTCGGTTAGGAGGTGGGATTTGAGGGTGGTTTGGGCTGTTATTAGCTCGTTTAGGCACTCCAAACGCTCATCACACGCACTTAAGACTTCCCCTATCTTCTTCTGCTCTTCTAGGCTTGGGAGTTTTATTTTTATTTTTTCAATATCTTTTTTTGATAATCCAAGTTGAGCTGTCCCCTTTACAACCCTTTTTATCTCTTTATTTACTTCGCAAGAATTGATTAAAAATCTAATAAAATTTGGATTTTCAGTAGTGTTTATTTTGTAAATATGGTCGCCACAAATATATTTATTATCTTCTTTTATGGTTGCAACCTTTCCTATAATAAGTCCTTTTCCTATATCATCTTTTGGCATAACCAAATCATCAATTTTTAGAAAATCTTCTTCAAGGTTTGTTCTTTTGCTTGTATTTAATACTCCATCTTGCGTTACCGAACCCATATCTACTATAAAATATTTACCATCATCGCAAATAAATTTACTTTTTGAGTTACAACTTGCAAATGTCAAAATATCACCAAATTTTACTTCTTGCCAAGGGGTGGTGAAGTTAGCAAAACGGGTTTTGCCACTTAGTAGCTCGTTCATTAGGTGGAGTTTTTCTTTTTCTAATTCCGATTTCAAATTCTTTAGATTTTTTATATGCTCATCGCAACTACTTAAAATCTCGGCGATTTTTTCTTGCTCTTTTAGTAGTGGGAGTTTTATTTTTATGTTTTGAATATTTGTTTTTGATATGCCTAATACAGAAATTCCTGTTGCGATTTTTTTAAATTGTTGTCTTACAAAATCACTACATAAAAAATAAGCTCTAAATTTTTTTGCCAAATATTTATCATCAGCTCTAAATAAAAAGGTATGAAGACCTGCAACAGCTCGTTTTTGACCTATGTTTATAACTTCGGCACTTTTTGCAATACCTTCATAATCTTCTGAAGCGTCTGCGATAACCAAATCCCCATCTTGCAATAAAACCAAATCATTTGACTTAAGTTTGCTTGAATTAATCATCGGTGGATTGTGCGTGGCAAAATCTAAAAAATAATCATAAGTCGTATGTATATCGCCGTAATGTATATAAAAAATTTCATCGTTTTCTTGCAAATCTGCCCTAGAATTAGAATAAGTTTTTAAAAACTCTCCTATATCCCCCAGCCTTACTTCTTCCCAACAAATACTCATGATTTGTTCCTTGTAAGTTTTGCTATGCTTTTGTCAAAATCTGATTGGATTTTTTGAGTTTTGTTAAATATATCGTATTCGGTTTGTGCTTTTTGTATGGCTGTTTGATGAGAGATTTTGCCATTGTCTTTTAAAATCTTGTATTTTCTAAAGTTTAAAAACTCATCTATACTAGCTACAAAATCTTCCATAGTAAAAGTATTTTCCCTTTCTACCAAATCTTCAATATAGTCAAAATACCCACTCACTGCTCTTTCTAGTTGTTTTATCTCTTTTTCGCTTAGGTAGTTTTTGGCTACTTTGGTATCTAGCTTTAAAATTCTACCATTTGGAGCGTTTTTCCAAGTGCTTAGTCCCATATACTCTTTGGTGCTATCTGCTTTGTTATAAATAATCTCTGCTGCTGTTTGTCCTGTGATAGCATAGTGGAATTTGTTTTGCACTAAGGCATAAAAGTATTTTGTGATTTCTGCATTTTTATCATAATCGATACTACATTCTGCAAAAATATCAGTAATCTGCTGCCAAATACGACGCTCACTAGCTCTAATTGAGCGTATGGTGTCTAATAGTTCTTTGAAATAATCTTTGCCAAATACTTGGTTTGATTGTTTTAATTGCTCTTCGTTTATCGCAAAGCCTTTTATAATGTATGATTTTAAAATATTGTTAGCCCAAATCCTAAATTGAGTGGCTCTTGCAGAGTTTATTCTATAACCAACGCTAATAATCGCATCGAGATTATAAAAATTGGTTATTAGCTTAGAATTGTCACCATTCTCATCATCAATTAATTCTATTTTAGAGACAACCATCATTTCATCTAATTCTTTACTTTTAAAAATATAATCAAGATTATCTTTGATAATATAAGAATCAACTTCAAATAATCTAGATAATCCTTCTTCAGTAACCCATATATCATTATTTTTTAATACTACGTTTATTTTTAAATCGCTATCTTTAATATGGTATAAAATTTTCTGTAAATTACTAGTGTTTTCTATTTTAATTCTATTAATATATGATTTTAAATATTCTTCCGAAACATTAACTAATTTTATAGAATTTCTAATATTATCTTCAAGGTTTAATATCTTATCTCTTTGAAAGTCTTTAGTAGGATTACCTATGTAATATTTAAGCCTTTTTGTAAGCTCACTCTCTTGTCTTACAATACCTATAAATTTATTATCTTTATACACAATAGCTCTATTTTCAAATAAAGTTATGTAGTTATTTACAAACTTTGCATCCATACTTGCATATATTGGAAAAATAAAATCTTCATCAATATAAGAAGTTAGCCCAAAAACTTTTCTCATAGAATAGTAAGAAGCTATATCCCAACACATATTTTTAATGTTTTTAATAACTGTTTTATAATCTAAATTATTTGAATTTAAATCAATCTTTATAAATTGATTTCTATTTTTTTCAAAATAATCTAAAATAAATTCTAATAATTCAGAAAAATTAGTCCCATTTTCTTGCATATAATCAAATATATGTTTAATTGATTTTTTTATATCAAAATCCTTACTATTCTGAGAAATAATAGCTAAAACAACATAAGAATATATATAGTTATAATCGATATTCACTACAAAGTCATTAAGATTATTTCTAAAAAAATCATACATATTTTTAAAATGCTTTACATTGTATTTTAAAATACCTGTTTGGTTAAAATGCTCTATATCTAAACTTTTAAACTTGCATAAACTTTCTATATTTGAACATAATATATCCATTTGAAAATTAGCATTATCTTGTTTTTTTGATATTGTTTCTGCAATATAATGAAAAATATCAATATCAGCTACCCTATCTTGCAAAATATCTTGAATAAAAGGCTCAAAAAACAATAAATCATCTTTATTTCTGAAAACATTTGTATCAATTTCGTTGTTTTTAATAAATTTGATAATAAAAGAAGCTATGTTAGTATCTAATGTCATATTTAAAGAAACCTTAAAACCTTCCTTAAAATCACTTCTTAAAACCATAAAATATTTATATGAATTTAGTATGTCTATGGTAAATAAATCCATTGTTTGACTAGTTTCCTTCAAGCCATTTTTTATAGAATAAAACGTAGCTTGGTTTGGCTCGTGTCTATATTTTCTTATTAATGGATTATCTACAGCACCTATTTTATCGTTTGTGCCAACTATAAATGAATATCTTTTAAAATCATCATATTTATTTAGATAACGTTTATATAGCTCTAAAAGCTCATAATTGCTACTTACTTTTTGCAATTTTTCTACAAATTCTAAATATACTTGTGTAATCATAATCCTAACTCCTTTAGGTATCCTTGTAGTTTGGCGTTTGAGAGTTCTAGTTTGGTGTTTAGGCTGCTTATTTGCTCTTTTAGTTCGGTGTAGTCAATTTGCAAGGTTTCATCTTCTGCTGCTACATATCTTGGTATGTTTAGGTTGAAGTCGTTTTGCTCTATCTCTTCAAGGCTTACGACCTTGCAAAAGCCGTTTATGTCGGTGTTTCCGTGATAGGCGTTTAGGATTTTGTCAATGTCTTTTAGGGTGTTTTGGTTTTTGCCTTTTTCATAGCAAGAACTTGCGTCTATGAAAATCACTTTTTCGTTTTGCTCCTTGCTAAAAATCATGATACATGCCGGTATGCTCGTGCCATAAAAAAGGTTGCTTGGAAGTCCGATGATGGCTTTTAGGTAGCCTTGTTTTATAAGACTTGCTCTTATTTTGCCCTCGCTAGAGCCACGAAAAAGCACTCCGTGGGGCATTACTACGCCTAAGGTTCCGCCGTTTTTTAAAGACTTTATCATGTGGAGTAAAAAGGCATAATCGCCCTTGCTTTTAGGTGGCATACCGTAGTTAAACCTTGAAAATCTATCCTCTTTTAGCTCTTCATAGCCCCATTTATCAAGGCTAAAAGGTGGGTTTGCGACTATTTTGTTAAAGCGTCTTAAATTGCCGTTAGCATCTAGGTGAAGTGGGTTTGTGAGTGTGTCGCCCCACTTTATCTTAGGATTTGGGATATTGTGTAAGAACATATTCATAACGCATAGGGCGTAGGTTTGGGCGTTTTTTTCTTGTCCGTAGATGAAGTTGTTTGTGCCTTTTTGGCTTGCTTTTAGCAAAAGTGAGCCTGAGCCACAAGTAGGGTCGTATATCTCTTCGCCGTCTTTTATGCCGACTAGCTCGGCAAGTAGGACGCTCACCATGCTAGGGGTGTAAAACTCGCCGCCCTTTTTGCCTGAATCGCTTGCGAATTTTGCGATTAGATACTCGTATGCATCGCCTATGATGTCTTTGTTTTCTAGGCGGCTTGGGCGTAAATCAAGGCTTGAGAAGTCGTTTATGAGCTGTTTTAGGGTGGTGTTTCTTTGCTGAGTGTCGCCTAGCTTAGAAGGGTTGTTAAAATCTATGTGGGTGAATATGCCTTCTAGCTTTTCTTTGTTTAGCGTTTCTAGGCTGCTTAGGGCGGTGTTGATTAGCTCGCCTAGGTTGGTGGCGTTTTTGTGCTCTTGTAGGTATGAAAATGTTGAGTGCTCTTCAAGTTTAAAATCTAGTTGATTTAGTAGGGCTTTATAGACTGAGTCGATGCCACAGCTTTTGGCTTTTAGCTCGGTGGTTTTTTCGGTGTAGGTGTCGCTTAGGTATTTGATAAATAGCATGGTGAGAATGTAGTCTTTGTAATCACTGCCGTCCATAAGCCCACGGAAGGTGTTGCACGCGTCCCAGAGTTTGGCGTTTATCTGGGCGGTGGTGGTTTTGGGGGTTGGGGTGTCGGTTTGTGTTGCTTCGGTGCTTTTGTTTTGCTTGGTGGTCAGTTCTTTTTCGGCTTTTTGTTGCTTGGTCGCTACGCTTTGGATTGCTCCTTTATTATTGATTTGCGTGTCGGTCACTGTGCTATTTGAGGTGCCGTTAGTTTCGATTGTTTGGGTGTTTTTGGTTGTTTTTGTGTCGGAATTTATTTCGTGTAAATTGCTAGAATTTAAATTCGGAATTTCGTTTGTTTGTTTCATCTTATGTCCTTTATGGTGATATTTTTTGTAATTTACTACTTTCGTAAGGAAAGCCAATTTTAGCTAAAAAATTGATATTAGTGTCATTTTTTTTATACAAATCATTTTTAATAACATATTCCATAATGGTATTACTTGCTGCAATTTGAGTTATATTTTTAAAAATTAATTTTTTATTTTTTATATAATCTATAATGACTTTAGAATTTTTTAAATTTCTAACTACTATATGATTAATATTTTCAAAATAATATTGAAATTTTTTATCTTTAAATGCTTGTTTTAGATTATTTTCCGTTGCGTTTTCTAGAACAAGATTTATTATGCTTTCTTGATCATTATCATCTAACTTATCCAACAAGTCCCAAAGTTTTGTATCGCTATATAATAAATAATTAATACTCTTAGCATTAGAAAAGTTTAAACTCATCCAGTTACAAATACATAATATAAATTCTACTGAATATTCATAGTTTTTATCTAGCTGAGCTAATATTTTAGCAAGTTTAGAAGGGTTATTTCTCTCTACATAATATGCAAAAATACGATAATTTAAAATATTTTCTGATAAAAAATCTTCATCGCTCAAGCAATTTACAAAATTATTATCAACACATATATCAAAGATATTTGGGTTTTTATCGCCCTTGTTTTTTAAATTTAATATAAATTCTTTTTCTTGAAAGCCTAATCTACTCATATCATAAGCAGTTATATATGATAAAGAATGTTCGTTTATAAAACCTAAGTATAAAAATCTTTTCATTAAGTCATCACAATCAAACGTAATATTAATTTTTTTTAATATCAATTCTGATTTTATTTTTTTACTTGCTAGCTTATATAGTTCAGAAAAACTATATTTAACTATATTGTTTTTAATGTAATTAAGATTTTCAATCTGCTTTTGTAGCTCTTTATTTAATAATTCTATTGCTTTAATCCTAGAGTTTATAAAATCTTTATGTTCTAACAAATCTAGTTTGTACGATGAATACTTATCTTTAAATACTAAATAGTTTTTAGATAACAACTCTACCGCAACCTGATGAGACAAACTATTAATATAATAATCCATATCATCAATAAAAAAACTATCGCTATCATCTAAAATAATGATTTCAAAACATTCGTTTAATATATCTATTATAATATCCCTTAAGTCTATTTTGGATTTTTCTTCTAACCTATATAATTCATCTTCAATCAAGTATTTATATATTGTTTTATCATTCAAAACTTTATAAACTTCACCTGAATTATGACAAAATTCTGAAAAATCTTTAGGTTCTAAATACTTATAAACAACCAATGCTAAAAGCTCTATATTATTTCTCACATTAACATCATTTAAGTCTAATTTTTTCTTGAAAATAATGTATTCATTAAATATATTTTTTAAAGCTCTCATATCTTTTATATATGAAGATAAGCGTAAGATAAAATCTTCATCAGCTATATCTTTAAATAGTTTTTTAAATTCTATTGCAAAGTTTTTACCATTTAAATATGGAGTAATAGGAATAATAAGCTCAAAGAATTTAACCCTTTCACTAGTATCTGATAACATATCATCTTTTACAGCATATAAAAAAGTGATTTTTTGACTTATTTGCTCTGAATTATTTAAGATATTGTTTAGTTCTTTAAGTCTTGTAAAAATCTCTATATTTTCAAATCTGTCTAAATCTTCAAAAACTACTATTTCATATTTTGTAACATAAAAATAATATATCAATTCATCAAAATAATTGTTTAATAATGGAGCTTTTTCGTTAGCTGATATTTCTATGGAATTTATACTAATTTTACTAATCCTAAATCTATTTAAATATCCAAAACATTTAAAAACCAAAAAAGCTAAAAAACACAAGCTATAAGATAATAAAAATAAATCTAAAATATTGTTTTTAGCATAATCAATAAATAATACCAAAAATTCATTGGTATTACTAAATGCAAAAATATCCCAAAAATCACTAGATTTGTATAATAAAAAAGAACATGACAAAAAAACAATCAATGAAACAGAAAAAATGCTAAGCTTTAAATTGCTTTGAGGCTGTATTCTTTTAAAGTTTGAGTATTTAAAAAATTTACTTTTAGATTTATAAAATATCTGTTCTAAAATGCTTTTTTCTATTGATTTAATATCAATCGATTTTTTATCAATATCCCCAAAGCAAGCTAAAGAAATTTTGATGGTTTTATCTTCTTTTTTACTTTGTTTTAGAAAAGTATTTATAAAACTACTTTTTCCACTTCCATACTCGCCTAAAATTCCAATATTTTTTACATTCTCATCTTTTAAAGCATTTTCTAAAATCTCTTTTTCTCCATCAATATTGGCATTACTTATTGGGGACAAGGCTTGAATTTTTATATCTTTAACCATTTAATATCTCCTTTAAAATTATTGTTTTTATGGTTTCTTCTTTTGTGATTAGCTCATTTAGAATTTGTTTGCGTTCGTTGATAGTTTTAAAAATATTGGCAAATTTATTTTGCCTATCTATCTCAATATATGGAATTTTTATACTTTTTATATCTTTTACATTTAAGAGCCTTAATGCTTGACCTTCTGCTAGGTTTTCTAGTCTTGAATGATTGATTATTTCAGCTACAAAATATGGGTTAAAGGCTTTTATATCCTTTAAAGTGATTTTTAACATGTGTGATGAGATCAAAAATTCATTTTGGTTTATTACATGTGCTTTTAGCGGGAGCCTTAATCTTATAACAATATCATTTTCTCTTACCAAATAATGATTTTCTAGACTTTGTGTAGCGTAAAATTCATCTATAAATTCATCTTTTATATAATCTTCATCAAATGCTTTTAGGCTTAATAATCTATATGAAAACGGTGTTTTTTCTTGGGATTTTCTTCTTGTTAGAACTAAACCCATGTTTAAATCTGCAATGTCTTCTAGTAAAACTTGTTTCAATAAATCTCCTTTCGTCCCTTAGCTAAGGAAAAATAAATTTAAAAAAATAATAGTAAATTTTTTAGCTTATGTCAAATTTACTTAACTAAGGGACAAAATTATTAATAAACAAATAGGATTATTTTTTGCGACTTTTGTCTAGGATAAGTTAGTAAAATTATAAACTAAAAGTTAATTTTAAATATTTACTTGGTTCTTTTTAATGTTTTATTGCCTTGTTCTTAAGTAAGTTAAATTATTAAATATGTTTTTAACTTAAATAAGCTAAATTAAAACATATTTAATTTAAAAATATTAATATACTCATTTAAACATTCCAAAGCAAAGGAGTCACAAATGAATAGTGTTAGCACTATTGAAGAGCTAAAAGCACAAAATCCAAAATTTGATTTGGCGCTAGGCGTAAGACTCATAAATAGTGGAGATATTATAGGTGGGGGATATCAAGTAATATTCGCAAGTGAACTAGAAATATCAACGAGTTCAAACATTAGCTATGAAGATGCCGAACAATCCCTTAAGAAAATGGTTAGTATTATGGGTTTTAATGCTATCATCAATATAGTAAGATCTCAACATACTAAGAGTATGAATGCTAGTGAGACAGCACAAACTCATACAAGTTATAATCGCAACATAATAACTAATAATTTATCTTCATCAATATCTACAACAAATACAAGTTCAACAATTACGGTCAATAATGTATTTAAACTAAAAGGTACTGTGGCATTAATAGGTAGAGAAAATCAAGCAAACGGAGTAGAAATTGATTATGAAAGATTAAAGCAAAATTGTATAAATTTCTACGAATGTATAGAATTTTTAAGATATGTTTACAAATCTAATCAAGAGCTAAAAACAATACACCAAGAAAGTAAAAATTATCCAATCAATTTAACAATTATTCTTATTATCTCATTGATATTTGCGTGTAATTCAAGTCTAATTACAGGAGCTATAATTTTCGTAGTATATTTCATAATATCATGGCGTTATTATGAAAGCACAATTACTAAAGAAAATAATACATATAAAGATTTAGCATCAATAGAACCTAATCTAAAAACTTTGGTGAATAAATACGGCGAAGTTATTTTTGATATTTATCAATTATCACCATATATTACCTTAAAACATGTAGGAGAATAAAATGGATTTAATAACATCACTAGAAAATACAGAAAAGAATTTAAATAAAGCTGGAAAATATTGTGTAGCTTTTGATTTGATGGCTAATACAAGAAAAAATGTATCAGAAAATGAGTTAAAAAATAATATCAGCAAAAACATGGCATTTATACTATTTAAAGCAACCCCTGCTGCATTTTTTATATTTATACTATTTAAAATATTTAATTAAGTCTAAAGCCCTAAAATTAGGGCTTTACTTAAAGTTTTTACAATCATTTCTTTAATATTTTTGAAGCTTTACATATTTTTAATTTTATTTTATTAATTTGTATTATTATTAGCTTGATTTTTTACTAGGAATTTATTTCGTGTATTTTAAAAGAATTTAAATCCGTAATTTCGTTTGTTTACAACTTTAAAACCTATTAAACATACAAAAATATTTAATTAAATAATATTTAGTTTTAATTAAGATATTTATAACTAAATTATATGTTATTGTTTGCTAATATTTACAATAAATATGCGATTTAAGGATGGGCATGAAATTTAAATTAATATCTCAAACAAGTGAGAAAATTATTTTACAATACTCTTTAAATGGGGTTGATTTATTAGAATACAAAGACACTATTAAGACTAAAAAATACTTAGGTTTAATAGGAATCAAATATGAAAATGAAATTAATTTTAGCGATATTATCCCAAATGATAATGACTTTACATTACTCTTAACACAATGTGAATTTAAAGATAATGTTAGCTTTGATAATATAAATATAAAAAGCTTAGCAATCACACAAAGTAATTTTAATACTATTAAAATCAATGATTTTAAAGGAGAATTTATAGCGAATGAATGCTGTATAGATAGCAAGTTGTCGTTGATAAATTCAGATATTAATAATTTTGATGTTTATGATATAAAGGTTAAAAATAAATTAGAAATAGATGAATCTAATATCAATAATTTTACTTTGAAAAGCTCTAGGATAGAACAAGATTTTATTCTAACAAATTCAAATATAAAAGGTTGCATTAATTTAGATAAAACAACTTTTTTAAAGCCTGAATTAGCTATTATAGATTTTAATGGTATTTTAAACTACACTAAAGATGATATGCTTACGCTAATAAATAACAACCAAATAACACAAGAAGAACTATATCATACAATAATAAAACTAGATAATATAGCTAAAGCTTGTAACGATAGTTTTTATGCTAATAAAATTCATAAAGCTGTTAAATTAATTAAATGTATTATGAGTGAAAATGATATAAAAGCTCAAATTATAGAAGCTAAAGAGATTGCACAAAAAGATAAAAATAAGGGGATACTTAAAAATCTTCAAATTTGGGGGCTTGTTGTTTTAAACTCAAAAAATTATATTGATGAATTTTTAAGTGATTTTAATACCAACTTTGCTAAGAATTTAAATGTTATAGTTGGCTTAATAGTTGTTTTTGAGATTTTAAATTTATTTGCATATATTTTTATTAATTTTAATATTGCCAATGGTTTAATTTATATTAATAGCTTATTATTAAGTAATCTAGGCTGTATAATATTATCTATTGCATTACTATTAATAACAAATAAAAAATTAAAAATAAATGAAAACAAAACTTTTACATTGACTATGACAATAATTATTGTGTTTTGTACTATAATTAATATATTTTATTTTCCTTTATTTTTACTAACTTTGTTTATCATTTTATCAGTCATTTATTTAGCAATATCAAGGTTCAAAAAGAATATTTATTTTATTTATATAGTTGCAGCATTTTTATTGGCTACAAGTCCTACTCCACTGATAAATATTTTTCAACTAGACTTTTTGCCAAAATATACACAAAAAGCTTTAAATGAAATAAAACAAGATAAACTAAAAAAGATTGTAGATACAGCTTTTGCAAAAAGTGAAAAAACTAAAGATAATATTAACCAAATTTATAATGGTGCAAGAGACTTTTTTATTAAACCACCAAAGCATATAAATGATTACAAAGAATATATCCTAAACAATAAATATAAAATTCTCGTATTTGGTAATGAAATACAAAAAAAAGATAGAGATGAATATTATTATAAATTATTTAAATCTTTATATATAGATATTCAGCTTTCTTTGACTTATTGTATTTTATATATTTTATTGCTTGTTAGTTTTATTTCGCTTGGTAAAACTTGGAAAAGAAATTGATATAAGAAGGATAAATCATAATAATAAATTCTAACGTTTAAATAAATTATATTTAAACTTTTTAGAATTTATTTCTTATATTTTCAAAGAATTTGAAATAGGAATTTCAAATAATAATTTAAACTAAACCACTAAAAAATATAAAATAAAAAGTTTTGTTAATCACATCTATAAATCTTTATAAATTCTATATCTAAATAATGTATTTAGGGTTTAAATTCAATAGAATTTAAACCCCTTTTCTTAAAATTTAATTATAAATGAAAGTACTAAAAGTAAGCCTAATGCAATAAGTTGAGATGGTCTTTGAAACCTATTAGCATCTTTTAAATTAGAACCTTCCACAATAGGTATAACAGTAGATAATGCTGCAATAGGACCACCTGTTAAAAAATACTGCGCAATTGATGCACCGCCAGCAGCAACTAAAGCAAGTGCGAAAGTATAAGGACAACTACTCATAGTAGCTTGCAAAAATGGTAAAACTATAGCCGAGCTTGCACCATAACTTTGTGTAATAAATCCAGCTACAACAGCTACTACAAACATTGCTTGAACAGGGGCGATTTTTAAAATAGGTTCAAAAACATCTGCAATAATTTTTGCTAATCCTATTTCTTTAATAGTAGCACTCATAAACAAAAATGTTATAGTTGCAACAAGTGGGATTGCGATTTTACCAACGCCATCTATCATTTGTTTTTCAGCACTAAAAATATTCATTTTTGCTAAAATAATAGTCAAAACACTAGCAAAAACACCGAGTAAAAATATAGGATAGCCAAAAATAAAGCCAGCAAAAAGTGCTATAAAAGGTAAAAATACCACGAAAGTATTATATTTACTTTTCTGTTCTTCTAGTTCTTTAATAGCTTGATTTAATTTATCTTTATCTATGCTAATAGAATATTTTTTTCTATAAATTTTAGACCTAATAGCAGAACAAATAATCAAAAACACGGCAATTGCAATACCAAAAATATTTATAAGACCAAATCCAATGTTAGTAGCTCCAATAATAGCAACCTGTGTTGGGTGAGTAAAGCCACCAAAATTGCCTAAATGTCCTGCGTGAGCGTGAATAGCTGCTGAATGATTTGGATTCATTCCTAATAAAACCGATGGCTTTGCAGTTACAACTGCAGTTACAGATGGTTGAGTAAAACCTGTAAGCATTCCAATTACACCTGCACCAATAGCACTAGCTGCTGCAATTCCTTCTCCGCCACCAATTTTTCTACCAATTTTAATAATTAATTTTATAATATCATCCATAAAACCGCTTGCTTGCATAGTTCCTATAAACATTAAAATACCAGTCATATCTAAAATCACAGGATTAAGTCCTGATAATAATAATTTGTTTAAAGTAAGTTCTCTTATATCAAGCATAGCAACTAAAACACTAATTGTAGTGCCAATAAGTGCTGTTAAATAAAGCGGTGTTTTTCCAATTACCATCAAAATTAGCGTAATGCTCATAATAATTTGAGCAACAATAATATAATTCATAATCCATCCTTTATGTGTTATCTCAACTACAAATAATAAAATTAAAAATATTTATAGTAATTTTCAAATTCTTTTTTGATTTCATTATTTGAAAAACCATTAGATAAAAGCATTGTTAAAAACAATCTTGCTTTTAAACTATCAAAAAAACTCCCCATAATAAAGCCACTTTTTTGCATATCCATCTCGCTTCCTTCATAAGCATATGTTTTATAAGCACTCATTCCACTTCCTGTACGAGTTGTGATAATGCAAGGGATTTTTAAATTTAATTCTTTTAATTTTCTAGCCGCAGTAAACGATACATGTCCTGCTCCAAAACCATCAATTACCAAACCATCAAAACCTGATAAATTATTTAAAAACATACTATCACCATCAAGGCAAGTAGGGATTATTGCTACATTTTTATTTAAACTATTAGGCGTTTTATAAATCTTATTTTTATAAATTGGACTTATATAAATTACATCTTTTTCATAAATATGACCTATATTTCCACCATTAATAGATACAAAAGTTTCAAGTGCAAAAGAATTGCTTTTGTGTATAAATCTAGGCTGATAAATAGTATGATTAAACACACAAAGAACCCCACGATTTAAGGAATTTGTATTGCTTGCCACTAAAATTGCTTGATATAAATTACTAGCCCCATCAGCTCCTATTTCACTAGGATTTTTCATAGCACCAGTAATTACTAAAGGAGCTGCTTCATCCCAAAATAAACTAAGCAAAAATGCACTTTCTTCAAGAGTGTCAGTTCCTTGAGTAACAACAACTCCAGTTGAGCCATTTTTAATCTCTTCTTTTGCTGTTTTTAACACTTCTAATAAATTATCATAATTTAAAGATGGGCTAGGAAGAGATAAAATCGTTTTTGCTTCTATTTTTATATCTTCGCTTAACCCTATGCTTTCAACCAACATTTTTGCATCTAATTTAGGATTTACCCCACCACTACTATCTTTTAGCATACAAATAGTTCCGCCAATACCTAATACACTTATTTTCATAAATACCCCCTAAAATAAAATGTATAAGTATTATAAAAATATAGCTTTAAATAAAGCATAATTTAGCCTTATAATATGTCAAATAATTGCTCTAATTTCTAAGATTATAAATTAATCAAAAACTTTTTATTTTTTAGTTTAAATTAATTATAAGATTTAATAATTTGAAAATCTTTTTGAGTGTTTTGAAGTATCATTTTCTATCTTAAAATAAACAAACATAATAATCATATCAGTTACATTGCTAACATTCCAGCTGCTTATACCACTAAAGTTTTTTTGTATATTTAAAAAGTGTGCCAATATCAGTAATAGCACTTGTATCTATATCACCTAAGCTTATGCTCAAATCATTTACTAATACTTGTAGTTCTTCTTTTGTTTTAGTGTTGTATTTAATATAGATTATTTTGTAAAATTTTTTCATTCGTATACCTAATAATATAGTCTAAATGTATGGATTATATCTTGCTTATCTTAAGGCTATAATTAATACAAAGGTTAAATCTTGATAATTTTCTTATGGAATTTAAAACAAGAATTTCAATTTATTGCTAAGCAAAATTTTTTAATTTATATATTCGCTGCTTTTTATTAGTGGTATATAAATTTCCTTGATAAATACCAAAACAACCATATATAAAATAGCTACTTTTATTGATTTACTAAAATTACAATTATTAAATTCTTATCACAAAATAACACCTAAAACTATTTTGTAATTTTCATACTATTCTTCAATATTTAAATACTCTATTAAATCCTTATAATTATTTAAATAATATTCAGCACTTGCTCTTGGCTCACTTGAACTTATAAAAACTTTTTTAATAGTTTTATTTTTAAGCATTTTTTCATTCTCATTAACAAAAACAGCACAATCACCTAAAAATTTCCTTAGCAAATCTTGACCTATTTGGCTTTTGTGATTTTTGCACTGAATTAATACACACTCATTTTCTTTATAACAAACCAAATCTATCCCGCCATCGTTTTTACCATTTATAAAGCCGTGTGGAAAGACCTTGTAGCCTTGCTCTTCGTAATACTTTTTAATTTTTAATTCATATAATCTGCCCTTTTTTTCATTTTCGCTTTCTGCTTTGTAGATTATAGATTTTGTTATTTTGTGGTAATTTGGCATTTTACTGCTTAAAATTTCACTAAATTTATACTTATTAACAACTTTCAAAATCGCTTCGTCAAGCTCTTTTTCATAAGCCTTTAAAATATCTTCATAGTTAGAATTTAATTCTTCTTGTTTTTTAAATTCTATGCTATTTTTGATAGCAAAATATCTTTTTTTAGCATTGTTATCACTCATTTTTGCTCCTTAATTTTCACAACTATTAAAAAATATTTGAAATTTAGAATAAATATTATTATAAATTAATATAATCACAAATCTTAAGGGGGAAATTATGAAAAAACTTATATTAATATTATTTTACCTTTCTACAATATTTGCAAATAGCGTCCCGCAAACTCCAGCCAACACAATACAAGATAAACATTTAATCATAAAAGCTCACGATAATAAAACTTTTTGTCTAGCTCCAAGACAAGTGCATGATAGGGTTATAATCGGTATGCTAGATTGCAAACAAGCAGTAGATACGAGATATGATTTATACAAAAGACTTGCTTTTAAATATAAAGACAATTGGCTATGTGCAAGTCTTAGCGATAGGTTTAAAAGCGGACAAACCGAACAAGATTTCTTTGAATTAAAGCCTTGTGTTTTAAACGATAAATCTCAATGGTTTAGCATAAAAGATACCTTTAGCTTGCCAGCTTACATTGATGTAGAAGTAAAAGAAAGCGAATATAATTTACTAGCTACAAAAAACAAAAATGCCAATAAAATAACCATAGATAATGATGAAATGAAGCAGTGGCTACAAGCAGTTCCACCACCTATTAATTACGCTCTTAAAACTTCTATATATTTTCGTTCAAAATCAAATAATAAATTAGAACTATTTTATATTACAAAAAATGGGGCTTCAAAAACACCATTTAATTTTTATTACGATATTACAAGTGGTAAAATAGCTCTTTTTAACCCTAGCAGTGGGACTTTTGAGTGCCTTGAAACTAATCTTAGCAATCAAGACGCTAGTTTTTTAAAGTTTTCTAAATGTAATTTTTACGGATTTGAAAATAGATTTTATTGGAATTTAAATTTATTTGAAAATTCTTATATATTAGATATTAATAAAAATATTTTAGATGTTTCAAGGGGCAGTGAATTAGGAAAATTATTTATAAGTGATATAAATTATTATAAAACCCATTTATCTCCTAGTGTTTTATTAGATGGTAAATTATCATTTGACTTTAGCGTTTATGAATTAAGGAATTTTAACGCAAGAAATTTAGGACTTTTCTCTAGCCATTGTGGTGCAGAAAGAAGAACAAAACGAGAAGTTATATCAAATAGTTTAGCTAATTTTGACCCTTTACAAGCAAATTGGAAAGCACGATTATTAAGCATTGCAAGGACTACTGATAGCAGCACTGATGCTAGTGGGATTTGCGGAATTTGTATGCTACATACTTATGAAATAGTTTCTTTACTAACTCAAATATATCCACATAATCCTATATTAAATTATAGTTCTACTGGATATTTATTTGATTATATGGACAATGTATCTCCATTTACTACATTTGCTAGAAGAAACCCTGCGATGTATAATTTAATGGGTGAAGCACTTGAGTTATGGGGACAACAATTGGCTTTAGGTGAAGGACTATATTCAAGGGGTATTAGGGCGATTTGGGCTTTAACTAGCAGTATTTTGCCAAGACAAGAATGGAGCCTTAGCACTATCACAACTCAAGATAATTTAAGATCTCAATTAAGGGGTATTTTAAATTCTCCTGCTGGTTCTTTATATATTGCATTAATGAGTTTAGATAACGGCAGAGCACACGCAGTTCCTATCATCATTACAAACAACGGAGCAGTAGTAATCCCAACAAATGCTCAAAACATAAGCGAAGAAGATTTTACAAGCTTTATAGCACCTACACAAGACGAGCGTACTTTATTAAGAAACCTATCTGCTAATAATAGATACAACATACAAGCCATTAGCTTAATTGGTTTAGCTGGTAATAGAGATAATATATTTGAAGAATATTTAAATCAATTTGATTGCACTGGTGGTGGTGATTTTAGACGAGGAAATGGACATATACTAAATCCTAATCACGCTGATACTTGTGATAATGATAGATGTGATTTGATGGAGATTGAGCATAATTTTTAAGAATTTAAATCGCTAATTTTTGGCGATTTAAATCAAAATATTTTAGCTCTTTTATTATAAATTAATTGCTAAGAATTTAATCCTTAAATAACAACTCTACAACCTTTGCAATAATTGCTAAAAAAATTAAGAATATAAAAACTACAAGTAAAAGTCTAAAAACACCTAAGCCAAAAAATAAAAGTAAAGCCAAGATAAATAAAAGTCCTAAAATCCACATATAAACTCCTTTTTAATTTCGTATATCTTAGCAAAAGTAAAGTCCTGATTATGTCTATATAAAAAGATTTTAATAAATTTAAAATATAAATTTTGATTTATAACTTTACAATTATTCTTTAAAATGTAGCGAAATTTTTGGAATTTGAAAAAGGAATTTCATTTGAAACTCCCATTTGAAATTCTTAGACTTCTTCGTTTTCTTCACAAAATTTCTTATAAAACTCCGGCAAGTGTTCTAAACTCTCACAATATTCAAACATACCACTCATATTTTCAACTTTTGAAGTATCAAAATTTAAAGTTTGATTAAAACTTTTACAACCATAAAGCATACCTTCCATATTAATTACTTTTGAAGTATCAAGCTCTAAAGGCTGATTGAAATTTTCACAACAATAAAACATATTTTGCATATTTGTTACTTTTGAAGTATCAAAATTTAAAGATTGATTAAAATACTTACAAGCAGAAAACATCTGGAACATATTAGTTACATTGCTAGTATCCCAAGTATTGATACCGCTAAAGTCTTTTCTTAAACTACCATTAAAAAGCATACTCATATCAGTAATCAAACTCGTATCAACATCACTAAGACTAATTACATTAGAATAAACTAATTTTTTTAATTCTTTCTTATCTTTAGGTCTATATTTGCCATTAATCTTTTCAAAATAGTCATTTTCTAAAAGAAGCTTCATAGCAGGTTCGCAGTCATAAAAATATTCATACAAATCGTCCAAGTCAAAATCTTTAAAAGAACTTGAATTCATTTCATAGCAACCTTTAAATACACTATCTGTATCATCTAAATGTCTTATATCAAAATCAAACACTTGATTTAATTTTTCGCAACTCTCAAACATACAATACATAGATTTGACTTTTTTAGTATCAAAGGCTAAAGGCTGATTGAAATTTATACAACCTTCAAACATACTGATCATACTAGTTACATTGCTAGTATCAAAATTCAAAGGCTGATTAAAATTAATGCATTTATCAAATATATGGCTCATATCAGTTACATTGCTAGTATCCCAAGTATTTATCCCGCTAAAGTCCTTTCTAGTGCTATTTTCAAATAATCCACTCATATCAGTAATTAAACTAGTATCGACACTATCTAAGCTAACCCCATCCTTATAAACTAAGGCTTTTAATTCATATTTATTTATTGGTTGATACTTGCCATCTACTTTTTTTATCCAATTACTATCTTGTATTAATTCTAATATCCCGTCTAAATCATAACAAGCTTTTAATATTAAATCTTTATTCTTAATACAATTTTTAAAATCAAATTTCTCACAACCATCAAACATATTGTTTATATAAACAACATTTGAAGTATCAAAATTTAGTGATTGATTGAAATTTTTACAATCCCTAAACATACCACTCATTTCAATTACCATAGAAGTATCAAAAAATTTCAAAGGTTGATTGAAGTTTTCGCAATAAGCAAACATACCGCTCATATCAGTTACATGCATCGTATTAAAATTCAAAGGTTGATTGAAATTTTTACAATCCCTAAACATACCACTCATTCTAATTACCATAAAAGTATTAAAATTCAAAGGTTGATTGAAGTTTTCGCAATAAGCAAACATACCGCTCATATCAGTTACATTTCCCGTTTCAAAATTTAAAGGCTGATTGAAGTTTACACACCTAAAAAACATATAACCCATATCAGTTACATTACTAGTATCCCACTCATTTATCCCGCTAAAGTCTTTTCTAGTGCTATTTTTAAATAATCTTCTCATATTAGTAATCAAACTCGTATCAATATCACCTAAATAAACACTCTCATCTCTTACTAACTCTTTTAATTCTTTTTTTGTTGTTGGTTTATATTTTTTCATAAAATCTCCTTTAGTTTCGTAAAATCTATATTAAATGCGTTTAACTCTAAATAATTTAAAAGTCATATTTCAAATTCTTAGACTTATTTTTATTTTTTACCAAAATTCTTGTAAAACTCTGGCAAGTGTTCTAAACTCTCACAACCTTCAAACATATTGTCTATATAAACAACATTTTTTGTAGTAAAATTTAAAATCTGATTAAAGCTTTTACAATCAAAAAACATATTGCTCATATTAACTACATCACATGTATAAAATTGCAATAATTGGTTAAATTTTATACAACTATAAAACATATCACCCATATTGGTTACATTTGAAGTATCAAGGTTTAAAGGTTGATTGAAATTTTCACAATAAGAAAACATATTAGCCATGTTGATTACTTTTGAAGTATCAAGGTTTAAAGGTTGATTTAGTTTTTTACATTTATTAAACATAAAACTCATATCAGTTACATTTCTTGTATCAAAATCTAAAGACTGATTGAAGTTTATACAACCTTCAAACATACTTTTCATATTTTCTACTTTTCTTGTATCAAAATTTAATGGTTGATTAAAATTTTTGCAATCTCTAAACATTTCACTCATATCGACTACATTTCTTGTATCAAAGTTTAAAGGTTGATTGAAGTTTATACAACCATAAAACATATCTCTCATATTAATTACATTTCTCGTATCAAAATTTAAAGGCTGATTGAAGTTTATACAACCTTCAAACATACTTTTCATATTTTCTACTTTTCTTGTATCAAAATTTAATGGTTGATTAAAATTTTTGCAATCTCTAAACATTTCACTCATATCGACTACATTTCTTGTATCAAAGTTTAAAGGTTGATTGAAGTTTATACAACCATAAAACATATCTCTCATATTAATTACATTTCTCGTATCAAAATTTAAAGGCTGATTGAAGTTTATACAACCTTCAAACATACTTTTCATATTTTCTACTTTTCTTGTATCAAAATTTAAAAGTTGATTAAAATTTTCACATTGAAAAAACATATTTTCCATACTAGTTACTTTTGAAGTATCAAAATTTAAAAATTGATTAAAATTTTTGCAGTCTCTAAACATTTCATCCATATAAGTTACATTGCTAGTATCCCATTCATTTATACCGCTAAAATCTTTTCTAACACACCAATAAAAAAGCCCACTCATATCAGTAATCAAGCTCGTATCAATATCACCTAGATAAACACTCTCATCTCTTACTAATTCGAATAATTCTATTCTTGTTCTTGGTTTATATTTTTTCATTATTTTCCTTTATATTAATAAAATAAATTTCTAATTTATTCCTTTTAGTTTTGCTAGTAATATTTCAAATTTATTTGCCTTTGAATGCTCCCAATTAAAACTTGCTTTGCATTTAGGACACTTAATTGGTGCTAAATCATTTTCTGCAAAACAATCACTACTATAAATCCTAACTACGCTATATCCACAACTTTTGCAAGTATATTTACTAGGCTTTGGCGGTATTGGCATAATCTCTCCTTTTTAAGAATTTGAAAGTCATATTTCAAATTCTTTGATTTAAATTATTGTTTAGACTGCATAATAACTGCTTTAATATCTTCAACAAGCTTTTTTTCTCCGCTAAATTTTTCTTTAGAATTACTTGAAAGCTTGTTTAAATAATTTAATACCGATTCAACACCCCTAGCAATATCTGTGAGTCCTAGAAATTTTACAATAGAAGAATCGCTTAAATTTATATCTACGCTGGTAGTATTATTGTTTTGATTTATATTTGCATTTAACGGTATTTTTAAACTATTAAAATATTTTTTAAAGCTTTCTTTAGCATCATTATTTGTAAACATATTTGCAAAACTATCCCATAAGCCATATTCTTTAAAATGTAAAGTATCTTTTAATGCCTTTGTGTTTAAAGACTTACTTAGTGTTTGTTTAAGACCAAAAGTATCACTTAAAACATTGCAAAATGTAAAAATCTCATCAAGCTTTATAGAATACTCATTGGTCATATTGTTTTGCAATTTCTCTATTTCATCAATGATTTGAGACCTTACTTTTTCAAATTCTGCTTTTACTTCTGCCCTTGTAGTATCTAAAAAGCTAAAAAGTCTTGAAAAAAAGCCAATATTACTATCAATTGTTTTATTTAATCGTTCTTCATAATTATCTAAAGTTTTATTATAAGACACTACATATTTATGAGCAAAATCATAAGCAAATACAGTAGCTAAGTTTTCAAAAATCAAATCAATAACACCATTTATTACTTCTTCTTTGCCATATTTTTGAGTTTTTTGTCCGCCTCTTTTTTCTACTTCAATAGAACATACTTTATATAATCTTGTATCTTTTCCAAGCTCTTTTTTAATATGCTCTTCATATTCGTTAAATTCTTCAACACTTTTAATACTATCACAACCTGTGATGATAAAGTGAATATTAAATTTTAAAAGCTCTTTTAGTTGTTTAATTAATTCTATTTCTTGCTCTTCAATTCTTTTTGTATTGTATTTCAGACAATAAAAAACAACATGAAAAAACTCAGCTACATTATCGCTACTATTTTTGCTTTGTATATACGATTTAATATTTTTAATAATACTTTCAAAATCATCTTTATTTGATTCAAGCCCTTTACTATCAGTGACAATAAGCTTTAGCTTATCGTCAACTATTTTTTCATATTCTTTAAATTCTTGTGTAATAGGCTTACCAATACCAGTAGGCGCTTTAGCTTCATCTAAAAGATAATTTATAAAAGAACTTTTACCATTACCAGTCTTACCAATAACCAATACTCTAGCTTCTTGATATTTCATATTTACTCCTTTATTGGTTTTGTATTTTTAACTTTATTTTTAATATCACTCCAACTCGTAGTATCTACATAATGCTTGATAGTGTTTAAAATTTCATCTACTGCTTCTTCTTGTGGTAAATTTCCAGCTAAAATATTTTTATATTGAGCTTTACAATATTTTGAATAGCCATAACCCATTCCATAAGTGATAACACCTGCTACACTAGCATTTATTGCACCACCTAAAATAGTGCCTGCACCAGGAATTAATTTAATTAAATTTCCTGCTAAAGCTTTCCCTAAATTACTCGCTAATGTTTCTGCAGCTAAACTTTTTAAAGTTGTTTTTGATATATCAACCCCATATATGCGCCCGATATGCACTAACATTGCCACCTGAGTAGGAGTAATTATCATAGTATCGCTCATAAAAGGTATAGGATTAGCTCCTGCAACAACACAACCTGCTGTATATCCAAGTATAATTTTTTCAGCTTCTACTTCTTTTAACCCAAGAGCTCTTTCCTGAGACGCCACAAAAGCCTTTCGTATATCATCATCTGCAATGCAATTGGCGCTATCCTTTAATAAATCATTTATATCTGTATCGTTATCAGGTAGCTTTGTGCTAACTGCATATATTTTTGTATTTAAGATTTTCTCATATTCTTTTTGAATACTTAAATTAGCATCATCTTCATCACATTGTGTCATTACTACAAAAATATTTTTATAGTTTTTCTTTAATAGTTTTACGATATTTAAATCCATATCTTCCACTCTTGTCTTACTTGCAGATATACAATACCAAATTACATGAATATTTCCTTCGCAATTATTTATCTTGCCACTTTCAAGCTCATTTTGAAAATCTTTAACTTTATTTACAAAACTATCTGTTTCGCCTGCTAATTCATAGCCTTCTGAATCGATAATATTTATAGTTTTGTTAAAATCTTTTCCTAAAAATACCTTAAAACCTCTAGTTTGTGGTTTATGATTGCTAACATTTGCTACTTTAGAGCCAAAAACATGGTTTATTAGTGAGCTTTTGCCTGCACCTGTATGACCTAAAATCATAATATTTGCATATGAATTTGCCTTTTCAAACTTTGCTTTTTCTTCTACGATAATTTGTTCTATACTCATTTAAAACTCCTTAATTAAATTAATTTTATATTTTTTATCTACTTTAAATTTATCTTGTAAAGCATTGCAGACTTTTATATTCTCGTTGTGATATTTAGCCTTACTCATATACTTTTTAAGAAACCTTTCGTAATATTCATCAACCCTACAAACCATAGGACGATTTTCATAAATCCTGCATGTATTATCATCTGCTAGGTGCATACAAACACCATTTAAATTAAATTCTTCTAGTTCTTTTACTCCGTTAATACTTTTGCAGCATAAGCCACATGCAGTGCATGGAAAATTATCTAACATTGCTAAGTTCCTTTGAATGTAAATGAGAAGTTTTGAATAAAATTAATGAAGTTAAGTGATTTTAGTTTTTGTAAAATCCCCCCCCCATAAGAGAAAATATAGCTTTCATTTATTCTCCTTTCTTGTAATTTTTCGCATTATAGCATATGAGTTGTCAAAATTCTGTCCATATAAAAAATATTTAAAATATTATTAATAAAAATATTGATTTTAAAAGCTTAAACTAAAAACAAAATATAATACTAATTACTGCAAATAAAAAAATATTTTATCTTACTTTAACTATTTGTATTACATATTATTGTATTGACTATAATAAATTTCTAGGTTACAAAAATAAAAAGATGAATGTATTAAAATAAAATTATATAAATTAAAAAAGGGATTAATAAATATGAAAAATAAATTTCATATGAGCTTAGAATACAACATATGTTTAGCAAAAAGAAATATCGTAGATAATATCTATAAAAGTGCGAGACTTGAGGGAATTAATGTAACTTTTCCACAAGTAGAAGCCATTTATAACGGTGTAAATATAAGTAGCTTAAAGGTGGATGATATTATAACTATTAACAACCTTAAATACGCTTGGTCTGTTCTTTTTGATACTATAAATTATCCTGAAGTTGATTTTGCTTATATTTGTAAAATTAACAAGACTATAGGTGCAAATTTAATCTATCAATCAGGCTATATAAGAAAATTTGATGTAGCTATAGGTGGGACATCTTACAAACCTAAAATGCCACATAAGGAAGAAGTTATAGAAGAATTAAACGAAATACAAAAAATCACAAACGCCACACAAAGAGCAATAACATTAATGTTATATCTAATGAGAAGACAAATTTTTATTGACGGTAATAAAAGAACAGCTATTTTATGTGCTAATAGAATTTTGATTGAAAATGGAGCAGGTTTAGTAAATATACCTGTTGAGCTTATTAGCGAGTTTAAAGAAAAATTAATTAAATATTATGAAACAAATGAAATGAAAGATATTATGGATTTTACTTATAAAAATTGTATTGATGGATTTAATAGCGTAGAGCCTAGTATTGAAGAAAAGCTTGAGAGTGAAAAAAATGATGAAATGTTTAATCAATACATAGCAAAATCTTATAAAAATAAATTGTTTTAAAGAATATAAGCTTTATTTTAAAAGCTAATATTTATACTTTTAATCTATTTGCAAAATTACCTAATAATTAAATATATTGCTATTACGATAGGAGTAATTAATAGCTTTATGTTTTTATTGTTTTCTTTAAATTTAGCTAAATAATTTAAAATTCTTAATTAAGTGAGCTATAAAACAAATACTTGATTTAGCAGAGTAAAAAACACTTGCAAAAACACTACCCCCCCCCCAACACTAAAAACTCATATCCTAATTATGTTTTATATGTGTAATAAATACTTTTATATAATCAATAAATCTAATTAATTTAATTACTTAATAAACAGCTTAGTATTAACTTACTCTAAAGTATTTAATTAAGTTTAATTTTTATTACTTTAAATCACTAATTAAACTTAGCATAAAAATACTTTAGTATTAATTACTTATCTTCTAAAAACAATCTAAGCCCTAATTACTGCAACAGAATTTAAATCCAAATTTTATATAAGCTTAATTTTTAAATACTTCGTTTTACAGAAACTTCGTTTTACAGAAATTTTATTTAATATAAACTTTTCTATACATAAACCTAGTTTTAAAAACTTCTTTTACAGAAACTTCGTTTTACAGACATTTCGTTTTACAGACATTTCGTTTTTTAAAAACTTTGTTTTACATAAACTCTATTTAAATAAACCTAATTTTATAAACACCCCATTCACTACTAATATTGCTTATTAAAGATAAAGATTTGATAGCATAAATAAGAAATTTGCTACCAATAATATTACTTAATTAAAATTAGAAAAAAATAATATTAAATCGCAATCCTTTACTACCAATATTATTTTTCAACCACTCATATTACTTTCATGATTATATGCTTTTATATGAGATTATGGCTTACGTCTAAATATTATTATCATATTGCTTTAACTTTAGCCACCTAAAAAACAATTAATCACCTAAGCTTATTAAATACATAATTCTTTAAACATATAAAGCTAATTAAATTAAATAAGCATACTCATATAAATAGTTTAAACATATAACTTATAAATACTTCTAGCATATACTAAAACTACTTAAAGCAAATAAAAAACCTATATAAAAAGTAAGAGCTATATTGTATAAGTATCATTTAAAATATCTATTTTTATAATCTCATACTAAAAAACATAATTAAGCAAATTATTTAAAGTAAAGGTTTTAAAAAACCCAAACAAAGCTAAAAAAGAAAGCAACAATAAAAACTTACCTTTTAGCCCTATCCCGTTTCTACAATTAAAAAAATATAATAAAAAATTAAATCTAAAAATATGTATATAAAAATCAATTATTATTAAAAAGAAAGGAGTTAAAAAAGATTTTAACAAGTCCGCAACGAGCTACTTTCCCCATGCCAGTAAGGCGT